>CAZNRF010000040.1:0-7647 GCA_964575075.1 uncultured Spirochaeta sp.
TATCCGCTGAGGTTATGACCACCGCTCTGCAGCAAGCCAAACGCGGAAGAATGCACATACTTGAAAAGATGGCAGAAGCGATTAAGACTCCTCAGGAGGAGCTTTCCGAACACGCTCCCCGCATTCTCAGTTTCACCGTTGAGCCGGATGCGATCGGTCTTCTCATCGGCAGTGGCGGAAAGACGGTGCGTTCCATTCAGGAGAAGTTCGGTGTTCAGGTAAACTTCGACGATGGCGGCATCGTAACGATCTACTCCAAGGACAAGGCGGCCGCTGATCAGGCGAAAGCCAGCTTTATGCAGCTATTGGAGGAGCCTGAGATTGGCGCGGTGTATCCGGGAGTGGTCAAACGTATCACTGATTTTGGTGCATTCATCGAGTTTCTGCCCGGCCGAGAAGGACTGTGTCACATCAGTAAGATGGCCAATCAGCGCATCAACTCGGTGGAAGACGTGCTTTCTATGGGTCAAGAGGTCGACGTCAAGATCATCGAGATCGACAAAATGGGTCGCGTAAACCTCAGCCTCATCTATGAGGGCATGAACGAGGGGGGAGATCGCGGCCACGACCGCGGAGAGCGTGACCGTGAGCGAGGCGGAGACCGAAACCGGGGGGGTGGACGTCCCTCCGGTGGCGGCAATCGCGATCGTGGCCACCGGCGCGACTGATCCGGTCCGGGTGGGCGTCCGTGCCCACCCGGGATTTGAACCCTTCTTGGCCAGCTCCGGCGCCGCCGGAGCAGACCTGCGGGCGTGTATTGATCAGCCGGTTGTACTCGCCCCGGGGGAACGGCGCGGGATCCCGACCGGTGTCTATCTCGAAATTCCCACCGGATACGAAGGGCAGGTGCGGCCCCGTTCCGGACTTTCGTTGAAAACGGGAGTGACCGTCCTCAACAGTCCCGGTACCATCGACAGCGACTATCGTGGTGAAATCATCGTACCCCTCATCAATCATGGCTCGGAGCCGGTAACGATAGAACGCCACGTGCGTATTGCTCAACTCGTGATCGCCGCGGTTGCACCGGTCGCGTTTGAAGTCCGCCCTCGTTTGTCCCCTACCGTCAGAGGAGGCGAAGGTTTTGGCTCCACCGGGAGTGTCTAAGTCATTTCGCGGTCCCTCCTGGCTTATATACCGCTACGTAGGAAGCGAGTTTTTCGTTTCTTTTTTGGTAGCATTCGCCTTTTTCTTTTTTATGTTCTTCATCAATCAGCTGCTGCTCTTAGCGGAAGACATCCTCCAGAAGGATGTTCCGCTCATAGATGTAGCATGGCTGATCATTTTTTCACTGCCCTCGATTATCGCCCTGTCCGTACCCTTTGCTACCCTGGTAGGGACGCTCATGGCGGTGGGGCGTTTGTCAGCGGACAACGAGATCGTCGCGCTGCAGGCTGGGGGATACCCGTTGCGGCGCATCTTTTCCCCCATCCTTTTGCTGGCGATCGCGTTTTCCGGTCTCTCGTTTGTCACGAATGACTATTTGTTGCCCCTGGGTACGCTGAACTTCGGAAGACTCTACCGGGAACTCCTGTACTCTAATCCGGCACTGGAACTCGAACCGTACTCGGTCAAGCGATATCAAGACGACGTACTTATTACCGGGGCGGTGGAGCCGGGAACCCTCGATGACTTTGCAATAATCGATACCGACGGGCAGGGGAATCGCCGGATTATTACCGCCTCGCAGGCGCAGCTCCTGCGAGAAGGAGACCCAAACGCGATTGGTCTCGAGCTCTCGGATGTGACCACCCATTCTGCCGTATCCGGAGACGAATACAACTACAGCCGAGCTCGTACCATGCGATACAACATTCTCCTCGAAGATATTACCGTGGCGATTCGGAGTCCCGGCCCTCGGGAGATGAGTGCCCGGGATGTTCGCTCAGAGATCGAGGAAAAAGAGGCTGCCTTGGAGCCACGTCTCGATGAATGGCGTGCCAACCTCGAAGACGCTCGAGAGGAAGCTACGGGATTGCGCGAACAACTCCGCGAGGAATCAGCGGAATCCTCGGTCACCCAGGAAGAGGTACAGGAAGCGGAGCGTGAGGTACGACAGATAGAGGAGCGACGGCCCTTTGATCGATCGCTCCAGGTACATCGATTGGAATACCACAAGAAGTTCAGTATTCCCTTTGCGGCGGTATCCTTCGTAGTCCTGGCGTTTCCCTTGGGACTGTTCTCTCGCCGCAGCGGGCGCGGTGTAGGATTTGGCATTGGCCTGCTAATCGCTACGGCATACTGGTCGATGCTCATCGCCGGCCAGACCTTCGGCACGCAACGTCCGCAGGTCTCTCCCGCTCTGGCGATGTGGGCCCCAAATCTGGTATTCCTGGCAGTTGGATTGGTAGTATTTGTCAGGCGGGCTCGCCAATGAAAATACTGACTCGGATGCTTTTCAAGTATTTCGTACCCACCTTCGTGGCGGCGCTGACCCTGTTTGTCCTCGTGATCGAATTGGTGGACCTGTTCTCAAACCTGGTGCGTTATCTCAATTTGGAGGTACCCGTGTCGTCTATTGCAAGAGTTCAGCTCTTGTATCTACCCCGGGCGCTGAACTACGCCGTCCCGATCGCGCTCCTGTTTTCCACCGGATTCACCCTGGGGACCCTCTATAGCAATAATGAGCTTATCGCGGTGTTTGGGGCAGGGGTCCCGATCTGGCGATTCACCGCCCCGCTGATTCTCCTGGGTGTCGTCTTCAGCGTCGCAACGTTCTTCTTCCAGGAGTACGTGGTCATCGACACGTTCCGCCGTAAGAATGAACTGTCTCGGGAGATGCTCAACATTACCCGCTCGTTCAGCAACACCAACGTGACCGCCCGATCTCCATCAGGGAGGATCATTTATTCCGCTGAATACTATAACGACAGCAATCAGGAGCTATCCCGCGTATTGTTGGTGGAACGCGATTCCCAGGGGCGCTTCTCCCAGCGGATCGATGCCGCCTACGGCCGTTGGAACGGCGAGCACTGGACATGGCATGACGGTACGCGTTACTTCGTTGATCCCGAGGCAGATCCGGAAACGCAGGGAGCAGCGATCGTAGCCGAAACGTTTTCAACTATTGAGGGAACCCGGTTCAGCCTGAGGCCACGAAGCTTTCAGCGTAACGCCCGGGATGTGGAAGAGATGCGTTTCGACGAGGCCCGGGAGTGGGTCTTCGGACTGCGTGATGCGGGTCAACCGTACCGGCAAGCGTTGACCGATTACTACAGCCGCTATTCCTTTGCCTTGACACCCTTCATCGTGATCTTTATCTCCAGCGCGTTAGGGGGGCGCTTCCGGCGGAACGTCCTCCTCCTGAGTCTGCTCGTGTCCCTGGTGGCCGCCGTCGTGTACTACGTCACCGGCATGATTTCAGGTATCCTTGCCGGAAACGGGGTGATCCCTCCGATCGCCGGGGCGTGGGCTGGAGTGGTGTTGTTTACCGCCGTCGGTATGGTATTGTTCCGCACAGCTAAGACATGACTGAACTACACACAGATTCAACCACCCAAGCCAGAACCGGCCGGATCGATCTGCCTCACGGACCGGTCGAGACCCCCGCCTTCATGCCGGTGGGTACCGCGGGAACCGTAAAGGCAGTGCACCACGACACCCTCGAGAACATGGGCTACCGCCTTATTCTGGGCAATACGTATCACCTGTTCCTTCGGCCCGGAATGGAAACGATCGCCGCTTTCGGCGGACTCCATCAGTTCTCTACATGGGAGCACAATATACTCACTGATTCCGGGGGATATCAGATATTCAGCCTCGCTCCGTTTCGCAAAATCACGGAGGAGGGCGCACAGTTCCAGTCTCACATCGACGGCAGTCGTCACATGCTTACCCCGGAACGGGCGGTAGATATCCAGACGACGATCGGTTCCGATATCCAGATGGTTCTGGATGTATGTACCGGACCCGACGAAGGACGGACCGGGGCAGAGTCCGCCCTGGAAACAACCACTCGCTGGGCACGGCGAGCAAAAGAACGATGGCAGCAGGCGCAACAGGAACAGAACTACCGCGGCGCCCTCTACGGCATCGTCCAGGGGAACTTCTTTCCTGACCTTCGAACGCGCTCCGTGGAAGCTACGGTAGAACTCAACCTGCCCGGTATTGCGATCGGCGGACTGTCCGTGGGAGAGACGTTTGAGCAATATGAGGAAACACTGGCGCACACCGCCTCCCAGCTCCCCCGCGACGTTCCACGCTACGTCATGGGAATCGGTACGCCCGAGTACATTCTCAGTGCGGTGGAGCACGGCATCGATATCTTTGACTGCGTCTTTCCCACGAGAGCCGGACGTACCGGAACCCTGTTCACCACCCAGGGCCGGATAAACATCAAGAACGCCCAGTACGCCCATCGGGATGATCCGCCGGACCCTGAAATCGAATCCTTTGGGGGCCGTTCCTACAGTCTCGGGTACCTTCGGCACCTCTTCAAATCGAACGAAATCCTCGGAGCCATGCTGGCGACTGAGCACAACTTGCGCTTTATGAAGTGGCTTACCGACCAGGCCGCCGAGGCGATCCGCGAGCAACGGTTCGCTGCATTCAAGCGATCATTCCTTTCCGGATTCTTTGAAGGACCCTATCGGTGAGCGACCCTCGGCGGGCCCACGTCGTATCCACGGCGATCGTCATGGTCTCCACGTTTCTCTCGCGATTGCTGGGATTTGTACGAATCGCCGTGATTGGAGCCGTCTTCGGCGCCTCCGGAAACGCCGATGTCCTCAACCTGGTGTTCAATATTCCGAACAACCTGAGAAAACTTCTCGCCGAAGGGGCGCTGTCATCGGCGTTCGTTCCGGTCCTTACTCGGGCCCATGTGGAGGATCATTCGGGCCTACGAGCACGTGGAATTGTGCGCAGCCTGCTGGGGCTGCAATTGGTCATCCTGATCCCGGTGCTCGCTCTGGCAGCTATTTTTCCGCAACACATCGTCGATATTATCCTCGATTTCCCCGAACGTTCACGACAGCTGCTGGCGGGAGATTTGTTCCGCTACCTCATTCACTACGTGTTGCTGATATCAGTCGCCGCTGTTTTTATGGGGACACTCAACTCGATGCAGCGTTTTCTGGTACCGGCTCTCTCACCACTGTGGTTTTCAGTCGCCGTAATTGGCTCTATCTTGGCACTGCATCAGCAGATCGGTGTGTACTCGATGGTGGTTGGAGTCGGCATCGGTGGGATCGGCCAGGTGCTGCTTCATATTCCACCGATGCTCCAGGCGGGATACTCGTTGTGGCCTCGTTTCTATTTTAAGGATCCCCACTTCAGAATGATTCTGCGGCGCTGGTTGCCCGTGGTATCCACCGCGAGCGTCTTCGCGATCAATCAGCAGATCGCACTGCTCTTCGCCAGTGGATTGGAAGATGGAAGCGGCTCCGCCATGACCAACGCGCTGGTGTTCTGGCAACTTCCCTTCGGTATCTTCAGTGCATCGATCACGACCGTATTGTTTCCCGCTATGAGCCGACACTTTGCCGCGCGCGAGATGTCCGGGTTGCGCGAAACGGTCCTGAGCGGACTGCGCGGTCTCATTCTTCTTCTCGTTCCGGCAGGCATCGGTCTGATTGTGCTGGGGGAGTCAATGATCGCCGTCGCGCTCCAGCGGGGTGCATTTACCGGCCGGGCAACGCGTCTCGCAGCGGATGTTCTCGCCTGGTACAGTCTTGGACTGTTCAGCGTGGGGGCATTCACCTTTCTCCAGCGCTTCTTTTACGCCTGCGACGATTACCGAACTCCGCTGCGGATCGCCGCAATTACCGTTGTACTCGATGTTGGACTGAGTCTGTGGCTCAAAGAGACGCATCTCAGGGTTGCTGGTCTCGCCCTTGCAAACAGCATCGCCTTCACGTTGGGACTGGTCCTGATGCTCCAACGTGTTCGGGTCGCCGCCGGCGCTATACGGATCCGCTCATTAGCACCCAGTTTTGCTCGCGCCGTGGGAGCATCAGGGGGGGCCGTCCTGACGGTCATTCTGGTAAGGGCGCTCATGGTACGGGTTGGTCTCTCCGGCTGGGTCGCCACGGGGAGTTCCCTTCGCACCTTTGGCCTGTTTCTCATGGAAGCGATTCCGGCGGCAGTCGCCCTCGTCGGAAGCTATCATCTCATGGGTATCAATGTACGCCGGTTGCTCCGAGGGCATTGAGTAACCCGCTTCAAATGTCGAAAATGATCGATATGCAAACAGGGCATCGCAGAACGTTCATCATCATCTTCGCCACGGTACTTGCGGTCTTGAACCCGCTGTCGGCCACCTCCCAAGACACCGACCCCGACACCGATACCGATACCGATTCCGAAGACGAGCAGGAACAGATGGAACGAGAGCGGGAACAGATGCTGGATACGCGGCAGGAGTGGCGGGAGACGCTCCTGTACGGCATAAAGTCGGAGATCCTCGAGCTCTTGCCAACCCTCATCGAAAACCGTGAATCCGAGCTGGAACCAGACGTGATCGAACTGTTTGAAAGCAGCAACGATTCCGAGATTCTTGCCGGAACCGTTGATTTTCTCACCACCATAGAATCCACGGAGGGTCAGCGGCGCGCCCAGGAGCTCCTCCAGAGCGGAGACCGCACTGCCGCAGGATTACCCGTGGCCCTGATGAGCTATTTGCGAGAGACCGAGGCCGAGCTTGAAGAAGAAACGGTGGAAACCCTCTTCGAAATCGCAACCAGCCCTTCCACCCGTGATGCCGATGCCGCCGTACGCCTCCTCGGCGCATCGGAGGCGGTTTCCAGTCAGCAGCTCATCGAGCTCTATCAGGATCAGTTCGTATCGGGGGAGACCAGAGGGCGAATTCTCATTGAGCTCGGTCGGCGCAAGGACCCGGAGGTCTTTGACTTTGTATCCGAAATTATCCAGGAAGGCGAAGAGGCGCAAACCACGTTGCAACGATACGCCATCGATACCCTGGGCAAACTTGGGGATGAACGCGCGCTGCCGACGATCTTGAGTCAGTTTGATTCTTCAGATGCGATGACCCGCGCCTATGCGGTAAACGCCCTGACCAATTTTGACACCCCCGAGGCAAATCGCGCGCTGATCGATTCCCTCCGAGATAATTTTTGGCGCGTTCGTGTCGCCGCACTTGAGACAATCGCCGAACGAGACATGACTGATGCTCTGTCAGCGGTACTGTACAAGGCGCGACGCGATCCCGAGGGTAGAGTACGGCTGGAGGCGATTAAGACGGTGTCTGCCCTGGACGAACCTGAGGGGTGGGAACTCCTACGTGAACGTTTTGAGGAGGAGCGCACCCCCGCTGATGAGCGTGGCGCTATCGCCGATGAGTTGATTCGTCACAACCTGCAGGACAGTATGGATACTATTATGTCGGTGATCGAGAGCGAGTGGGAAACGGAGAATTCTCGCGTTCTGGATACGATCGGCAAGATCATCTCACAGGTGGAAAGCCCCCAGATCGAGCCGATCGCGGCGCGATTCATAGACCATCCCAATTACATACTGCAAATATACGGTCTCCGGGCGGTCCGTACGAGTCGGCTCGCCGGCCTCCTGGAAATCACGGAAGCGCGTCAGGAAGAAGGAAACCACCGCGCCGTCCGCCAAGCGGCGGCGCGGGCCCTCGAGGAGCTGGGATCGGGATCCGAGTGAAGCTTCAGTTCCTGATCAGGTGAAGTC
>CAZNRF010000040.1:7747-14690 GCA_964575075.1 uncultured Spirochaeta sp.
CCTGATCAGGTGAAGTCGGCTACTTCAACCGCCTTTACCGATAAATGGTAGCGCTTCTCGTTAATGACAAAGTCCAGCTCGTCACCAGCTTTGTGATGCAGGAGCTTGTTCCCGAGGGGAGACTGGTAATTGATAATCCCGTTGTCCGGATCTGATTCCCAGGGGCCGAGAATCGAGTATACCAACTGAGTATCATTCTCAAGATCGTGGAGCGTCACCTGAGTACCGAACGCCACTTCCTCACCGGACACATCAGCCGGCTTCACCACCTGCGCCTGCTCCAGCTCCGTCTTGATTCGAGCAGCGCGATTATTGAGCGCGTCCTGGCGCTCTTTCGCCGCCTTGTACTCGGCGTTCTCTTTCAAGTCGCCATATTCCCGCGCCTGTTCGATCTCTTTCGAGTTCTGCGGTACTTCCACCTCTTGTAGATACTTGTACTCCGCCTGCTTGGCATCATACTTGGAAGCCGTGCAATAGAGCACCTTGCGCGTACTTTGTTCAACCACATCTTCACCATAGAAGCGAAAGTGGGGGAAGCGCGTGAGCACCCGCTGCTTGAGATCCAACAACTCTTTGGGATCCATTTCCTTTACATCGGAAATGAGCGTGAAGATGCGCGACACCGCGTCTTCATCCGCGGTATCCAGGAAATCGGGAAGCGTTCCGTCTTTTATCAAATACGCGTGGGCTTGCTTGTTTATCTTTCGGTTGTAACTGACGTCTTTTCCGTTGTCGATATCCCGAAAGGTCATATCGAAAATGTGAACCATTGCGATCAGCCGCTTTTCAAGGGTGATACCCAGCTGGTCAAACCACGGATCATCACTGGTGTTTCGCACGAGCCACACGAAAGACTCCCGCATGTCCCGGTAATTCTCATAGACACGGCTAATAAACGCCAGAATCAGATCACCCTGCTGATGTCGGTCCAGGTCTACCAGGATGTCTCGCGACAGATGGTAGGGCAGGAGCCGGGCATACACGGGACCCCAGTTCTTATCAACTTTTCGCACCAGTGACAGAAAGCGCTTCTTTAAATCGGTAGAGTCGATTCGAGAAAACACTCCTTCCAGATCATCGATCTGCTGATAGAACGATTCAAAATCGAGATCAAGATCACCTTTTAGAAACGGGAACTTCGTCACGATGTCGCGAAGAACAATCACTGAAGAGATAACGTATTCGTTTACCTGCGCAGGATTGCGAATAAAGGCGGCGAAGTAATCGAACATCTCACGAAAGAACTCGCTGTCAATGCCGTCGCCTTCATCCTGGATGTAGTCAATAAACTCTTCTACCGTTTTCACCCGGTCAAAGAACGTCTTCTCCGCCTTGAACTTGTTGAAGGTCTTTTCTTCAAAGGTAATCGGCTGATCCCGAACCACAAAATGGTCGACCTTATCGGTAAGCGTCCCAAAATCAGGATTGGTCTTCAGAATCTGCCGCGCTTTCGTACTCCACGATGACCATTCACCAGCGGACAGGATCGAGGGAACCAGTTCCGCCTTGATTTTCTTCATGTCCGCGGAGTTTCCGAGACTACGAATGACCGTCTTCAGCGCCCAAATTGGATTCTTCTTCACCAGATCGTGCAGCTTTTCCCGCTTCCATACAGCTCGTAAAACCCAGATATGGTCTTTCGGCAGCACATCAAGGGCGTTAATCGCCATTTTCAGAGACATCTTGTGACCCCGCTTTTTCGCGAAGTCGATCGTAATATCGTCTCCCTCGATGCTCCGGATACGGCCGATACCCCAACTGCGGTGAAACACGAAGTTTCCGGTATCAAAGGAAATATGCTTTTCAAAATCGGCGATCGCTTCCTGGATTGGTCGCCAATTCTGATTGATATTACTTACCCGAATATACTCGTCCAGATTGCTGTGATCGGCATGCTTCGCCTCATAGCATTCGACGATCTCTTTTCGAGCCCAGGGATTTTTGGAATCGTAGGCGAGGACCCGCTTTAGGAGCTCGATTCCGCGATCCCAGTCCTTGGTCTCCTTGAAGTAGGGGTACAAGTCTTCCAACAGTTGCACCGCTCGTTCAGTACTGATGGTTCGAGCGATTTTCGATTCCGCATGGTAGAAGAACTCAGCCTCTCCCGGCGCCAGCTGCACGAGCTTGTGCCATACCTCTTTTACGCTGGAAAAGCTCTTCTTCGTGATATACCGATGGAGGGCCTTCTTGTAGTATGAAACCGCCTCCTCCGTGTCGCCGTTGGCCTCCCGAATTTCAGCCAAATGCTTAACGATATCGGCCTCTTCGAAGTCGACCCGGATCAACCGTTCCCAGACATCGTGCAGCTTGGTGGTCTCATTTTCGTTCCGGTACACATCTGCCAGAATTCGCAATGCAAACCGATTTTCACCAAACTCGAGCATCCGATTTGCCAGATACTCCACGATGTTCCATTTATGGTTATCCGAGAAGATCTTTGTCAGGAGCGTGAGGTTGGCATCATCCATAGACTGCCGAGCAAGGTCCAGCAGGCCGGATATATAGAGGGCAATTATGCTGTTCTTGGTGTGCTGAAGATGCTCCTCGCACAGCTCGCGAACCTCATCTTGCAGCTCTTCTTCAGTGATACGATTGACGATCTCATCCAGCTCCTGGAAGTTCGCCACCGTATAGTTGTTGATTGCCGCCCGGGTCCATTTCTCCTCGTTGAGGAGCTCGTTCACATGCTGAATCAAATCAGGCGTTGTAGTGGTGGTAGACATTGGCATCCACACTCCGTATTTTCACTAAGACTTCGTCGATTTTCCCCTGCGCTTCTTTCACAGCTTTATAGTGGTCAATAAGCCAGAAATAATGGTTGATCAGTCGCGGCCTAATCAACTCAGGCGCCCCTGTTCCCTCGCGCAGTTCCCTTTCCAGTTCATAGATCGACTGTTTGAGCCGGCCAAACTCAATCGATCGCAGTTCGCGCTTCACGTTAAGCACGTCGTACAACACACCGAAGACGGGAATCCACTCTTGGAGTTCCGCTTCCCGATATCCTCGGTCATACACCGCCCGAACCAGCCTTTGTATAAGTTCCGACTCCAGGCGAGTAATGTCAATCTTCTGAGCATCCACAAAGAACGCTTCCCGAAAAAACGCTTTCGCCTGCGCCGTCTCATTCACCAGCGCCAGAACATCGGCGAGCTCCGCCAACACTTCCGCGTCATCCGGTCGCTGCGCTCCGGCAGCTTTGAGAAACCGCATGGCTCGATCGAACTCACCGGCGCCTTTATAGCAGCGACCGATGCGCACCAGTAGATCGGCATCACGATTACTCCGGTCGTCATACACCTCGCGATAAAACGCCAGGGCTTGCCGAAACACGTGCTGCCGGAGCGCGTTTATGATTACCTCAACCGGTGGGCCGATCCGCTCCACGAACTCCTGAAACACAGCCCATTGGCCAAGCAAGTACTCTCCGCGTTCAAAGGAGTCCGCCAGACCTTCTACTCGCTCTTGACGATCACCCCAAAAATTGGTGTATTTCAGCGCGGTAACGACGTCGATGTTATCAAAGTCTCGTGATAACGCCCGCTCAAGCTCGTCGTTGGCTTCTCGCAATTGGTGCGATGCAATAAGCACGGCGGCACGTTGAACGTGATCATGCGCCGTATCCGTGTTGTTTTCCAAGCTGATCGCAACCTCGTAATCCGTTTGTGCCATTATATCATGTAGACAGGAAAGGTCAACGAAGGGGACTTTGCCAGCACATCGGGATTGCGGTATGCTTCCAGGTGATATGATGTTCCCAACACGCGTCGCCCCTTCAGTCTTAGCTGCAGACTTTGCTGATATCTCCCAGGGAATTGAAACGATCGAAAGCGCCGGAGCGGAGTGGATCCATCTGGACGTAATGGACGGTCATTTCGTGCCAAATATCAGTTTCGGTCCGAAGATGGTGGCGGACATTCGATCCCGCACATCATTGCCGTTAGACGTTCACCTCATGATCACCGACCCGTAACGATACATCTCCCAATTTGCGCAGGCCGGCGCCGATTTTCTCACCTTTCATATCGAGACGGTTACTCATGCCCACCGACTGACCCAAGTGATACGCGATCATGGGATGCGCCCCGGAATCGCGATTGTGCCGTCCACGCCGGTCCAGGCGATCGGAGAACTACTCTCAGAGGTCGATCTGGTTCTGGTCATGACGGTGAACCCAGGTTTTGGCGGACAAGCGCTGATACCGAGTACGCTGGAGAAAGTGAAGTGGCTGGCCCAATGGCGGAACGGTCACAATGGCGGGTATCACCTGTCAGTGGATGGAGGAATTAACCACGACACCGCCCCGGAAGCTCGTGCGGCGGGAGCGGATGTTCTCGTCACCGGATCAGCGTTTTTCTCTGCCGATCATCCCCGGGCGTATCTTACCGAGCTTCGCGATGGCCCGAACCGGGTGGCCTGAATGGGGGTTCAACCTGAGCTATCCGGCGACCGACAATAAACAGGGGAGAAAACGAATGAGACGACAACGGGCTGTGCGATGGCTGGGAACGATTAGTCTGGTACTGATGGTGACCGCGTTCTTGCCGGCTCACGAATCCACCGACACGGGAGATAGCCTGAACGAGGGGTTAGCGGCGTTCCGCACAAGCGATTTCGAAACGGCCATGGTTCGTTTCCGAGAAATCCTTCTGGAAGAGCCGGACCCGGAGACGGAAGCCGCCGCGTATTTCTGGTTGGCCAAGTCGGCGATGGCCACCGATCGGTTGTCCGATGCCGAGCGTAATCTTGAGTATTACCTGCGGACCTTTCCCGATCACACCTATGCCGTGGAGGCCGCCTATCAGCGGGGCCGGCTGCTCTTTATGCAAGAGGACTTTTCCGCGGCGATTGAGGCGCTCAACAGCTTTATTGACAGCCACCCGGACTCTCCATTTGCGGCAAACGCCCTGTACTGGAGCGGGGAATCGCTCTACAGTCTGGGACGGCTTGACGCCGCCCGTCGCGTCTTTCAGACGGTTGTTCGTGACTATCCCCGCAGTTTTCGAGTTGAGGCAGCTCGGTATCGGATAGCCCTGATCGACCTCGATGAACGGGAGACGGAGCTTCTGGAACTGTTGCGCTGGAGTCACGAAGAGTATCTCCAGGCACTGGACGAGTTTGAACGACGAGAGCAGGCGTACCAGGAGGCGATCTCCTCGTATCAGCGGCAGTTGTCGACCTTGCAAGACGCACAAAACTCCGGTACCCGCACAAGAGAGTGAAACGAGGCGCCGCACACGGTCTGAGGAAAGCCCGCCGACTCTATCGGCGACGCAATTTCACTCAGGTTATTACCTTTCTTGAACCTCAGGTATTCATGTACCGGGATAGCTATGAATACTACTACCTCCTGGGTATGAGCTGTTTGTATACCGGCGACTACTCAGGGGCGTATTCGTATCTGCGACGGGCCCTCGACATTGAGGAAAACGTGAACGCCATGCTCGGATTGGGCGCCGCGCTGCTTCGCCGTCGTCAGACCGACCAAGCCCTGCGAACGTATCTTGACATCATCGATCTTGATAACCGAAACCAACGCGCCCGCCGCGCCTTGCAGTGGCTGCGGGGATTGGACTCTCCCGAAGAGGCACTGGATTGGTTTGAATCGAATCGCATCCGACGCATTCTCCCGCGAATCGGACTGTTTGTACCCCGGTGGATAAGTATACCGCTCCTCGGCGCAGCAGCTACCGGCCTCGTCCTGCTGCTCGTACCGGTTGTCCAACCGGTGGTGAATGATCTGTTTGCGCCGGCTGATCGTGAAGGCTCGCAGTTCATCACCCCGGACGAATCGGAGACATCGCTGATCACGCCCCCACAGGAGGAGCGATTCCAGCTCACCCCGCGGGAAGCGGAACAACTACTCAATCGTATCGGGAACTACTTCAACGACCGGCGTGACAATATGGTTCGCCGGGAACTCAATCGTATCCGCCTTTCCAACGCCAGTACGGTGATACGAGAGCGGGCCGAGATGATACGGTCTTACTTGACCGAGCCTGATTTCACCACGCTATCCGATAATTTCACCTACGACGAAGTGTCCGAAGACCCGGTACTCCACGCCGATGTCTACGTGCGATGGCGCGGGCGCATCGCGAATCTCGAAACCAGAGAAGATGCGATCGAGTTCGATCTGCTGGTGGGGTATCATGACCGGCGAGTGTTGGAGGGAATTGTTCCAGCCCGTGTTCAGTTCGCGGTGCTATTGGAGAATGATCAGCCGGTAGAACTGATCGGCCGGATAAATCATCGCGACGGCGACGGCGGTGGCGACGGCGAGTTCTCCCTGGACGTGACCTCTATTCGACGTTTGAACCCGTCAGAACTGTCCCAGCAGGAGTAATTCTTGTGAGAGCGTTGGTTCAGCGAGTTTCACAAGCGTCGGTGACCGTTGACGGGAAGACCACCGGAAACATCGCAACGGGACTTCTGGTATTTCTCGGTATCGCCCGGGAAGACACCGTTCAAGACCAAGAATTTGTCACGCGGAAGCTCCTTGGCCTACGCGTATTTGAAGATGATGCGGGTCGGATGAATCGCTCCATTCGGGACGTACACGGCGCGATTCTGCTTGTTTCACAGTTCACACTCTATGGAGACATTCGCCGCGGACTTCGTCCCGGATTTGATCGAGCTGCTCCCCCGGACCAGGCTGAACCGGTGTATCTAGCTCTCAGGGATGCGCTGCGGGAAGAAGTGCCGGTAGAAACGGGGGTATTCGGCGCCCACATGGACGTTCGCCTCTGTAATGACGGTCCGGCGACCTTCTGGATTGATAGCAGAGATCGGTAAATGGCAAAGATCAATAGATCCCTCTACAGAAACAATTTGAGATTGGAAAGATAGTGCCGAGGGTCAAAGTCGTCAAAAAATGGGGACAACGACTGCTCCTCGTGCATACGCATGATAATTTCCGCGCTGAGCCGTGCCGAAGAAACCACAT
>CAZNRF010000041.1:0-14584 GCA_964575075.1 uncultured Spirochaeta sp.
GGGAAATACCCTTCTTTGTAGCGCGGCTTATAGCCCAAGTTAGGACCTTCGTCACGACCGGAGTTCCAGCGGCCCTCCACGGAATCGACGAAGTAATATCCGCTGTGTTCGTTCTGATCATAGCGAATGTCATCAAAGGCGAAGAACTCCGCTTCCGGTCCGATAAAGGCGGTGTCGCCGATGCCGGAGCTCTTGAGGTAGTTCTCCGCTTTCATCGCGATGTTACGGGGATCCCGGGTGTAATCCTCACCGGTAATCGGATCACCGATGTTACAGGTCATCACCAGGGTCTTCACCGACATGAACGGATCGATAAACGCGGTGTGCGCCTGGGGCTTCACGATCATGTCCGACTCGTTGATCGTCTGCCATCCTCGAATACTCGAACCATCAAAACCGAGGCCGTCGGTGAAGCTATCTTCATCGATTTCGCTGACCGGCAGCGAGAAATGCTGCTGCATTCCCGGAAAATCCATGAAGCGGAGGTCAACAATTTTGACATCCTCTTTCTTGATCAGGTCGAGCACATCCTTGGGGCTCATATTACTCATCTTTCCTCCCTCTTGGTCCACTATTCCGTGGCCTTTCTGCTTGGTTGCTACATTTATGTGGGTCAAAATACAGAAGTTACCTGTTGGTGTAAACCCCTTTCAGGAAAAAAGACCACGAATCGGAACAAATTTTGGGCGGAGTGTACAAGAACGAACGAGCAATGATTATTTACTACATTTATGTAGGACTTTCAGGTACGGTTCGCGTAGTGACGGCGGAGAATAATCAGATAGTCGATGAAGCTGCCCCACGCCAGCAGAACGCTCACCAGAAAGGCTCCCATCGTCACCCATGGCAGCCAGGGCATAAACCCGTGCAGATTCTGCAGCCGCAGGTGCATCAGCATAAGCAATCCAAAACCGGAGCTGACCGCGTACATCACCGCTTTGGTCTTGCCACCTTTTCGCGCGGCCAGGGCAACGCCATCTCGTATCATCATCATGCGGACGAAGATAATCCCCACTTCCCGCCAGAGAATAAGCGCGAACATCCACGCCGGCATGATCTGGAACACGGTAAATACCAGGAAGTACGTGAGGCGACTGACAACGTCGGCAAAAGGATCAAGCAGCTTCCCCAGGTCAGAGACGATTCCCTGCGCCCGGGCCACCGCCCCATCGAGCATGTCCGATAGTTCAACCAGCACGAAAATCGTCCAGAGAAGCACGGTGCTCAGCACCGCAAATTGTCCTGATGTCCAATATGGCAGAAAAGCGAACACAAAGAAGAGGGGACTCAAAACGAGACGGAGACTGGTTAAGGCGTTGGCAATATTCACGCTTTAAGCCTACGGCGCCGCCGACGAACTGTCAACCGCGCCGGCCTGCGATGCACGCCCGGTCCGATGCAGCCGTCGCTCCAATCCGGCGTATCGTTCTTCCCGAAAGTAGCTATAGAGCACAGAGTACCCTCGCTTCAGTCTTCGATCGATCATGCCCCGCAGCGCCTTTTGCAGCTCCGCTTCGGTGCGATACGTGAAGTGCTTCTCCTGGGTGAGAAAGAAGTCCCGCCCGCTCGTTACCGACAGTGTGGGATAGCCAAACAGATTCTGCTGCCGATCGGTAATCGTAACGTAGAGAACGCTGCTATCCGATTCCTTGCGGTAAAGCGAGACCATCATACCTCCTGTGTATCGGTCGCTACACATGAATACTCAAGAGCATAGACGCCCGGCTGCAGGTATCGCCCCACTTCCGCCGGCAGTTCGGTATTCACCCTGCGAGAGGACCGTACCCGGTCGAGGGCGGGAATCGGGTCCTCCGCGGCGGAAAGTGAGGTACGCTCCTCGCCAATGCGTATGGAAAGCTCAGTTACCCGCTCTGCGGCGGGAAACCACCACAGCGGCGGGAGATACTCCTCAAGGGTTACGTCGATCCCCAGGGTGTCCCCGGAAACGGCACGGCCCACCGGCTGCCATATTCCTCCCGGTCCCGGTTCCGCGGACTCGTCGGTGCCGGCGCCAAGATCGACCACCGGCAGTATCCGAACAGCCATTGCCGCTTCAGCTGGGGATTCCGTCTCTTCCCGGGGCGGATCGATTCGCACCAGAGCCAGCGTAGACTCGTCACTCCGGGACGTGCCGTTCTCGTGAATGACAAGCTCCGGGGCGGGACATGAACGGCTCGGAGACGGGACACTGAAGGGAAATGACATCCAGGCGCCAAGGGCAGGGACGATGGGTATCGCGATAAGACCAACCGCCACCGCTTTCCACCACCGCCGCGCGAGAAAAACCACCGCGGCATAGAGGAGGGCCGCGCTGAACAGAGCCACGGCCCACCGCCACCACGCTATGATCAGCGCGGCGTCAGCCAGTAGAGCCGCTCCGGCGGTACCAACCGCCAGAGTAAGTGCTGTCGGGATACCCACTGCTCGCCGCCGACGAGCGCGAATGGGATGGACGCTCCGCTTCGGAGCCAGGACCACAAAACCGAAGGCGATTCCGATAGCCGATCCCGAAAGTGTCAGCAGAAGGAAGGGATCGATCATCGCGCCTCCTACAACGAGTACAGTTCCCCGTACTTATTGGTGAGGTAGTGCAGGAAGTGCTTCGGATCCAGCCCGGCACCGGTGATGCCGCGTACCAGTTCACCCGCGGAGCGCACCTTACCGTACCGATGGATGTTGGCGCGCAGCCAATCCAGAATCGGCCGAGTGTTGCCGTTCGCCACGCCGTCCCACATCGCCGGTAGCTCACCTTCCATCGTCTCGAGAAACTGCGCGGCGTAGAGATTTCCCAGCGCGTAGGTGGGAAAGTACCCGAACGCCCCAAACGACCAGTGTACGTCCTGGAGAACGCCTTCAGCGTTGCGGGGAGGCACGATGCCCAGGAGCTCTTCCATTTTGGCGTTCCACGCCTCCGGAAGATCATCTACCGACAACGTACCGTTGATGAGCTGCTGCTCCAACTCAAACCGCAGGATGATGTGGAGGCTGTAGGTTACTTCGTCCGCTTCCACCCTGATCAACGAGGGCTGCACCTTATTGATCGCCCGGTAAAATGACTCCACCGAAACCTCTCCAAGCCGGCGGGGAAACACCGCCTGAAGCTCCGGCATCCAGCGCTGCCAGAACGAGCGGCTCCGGCCGATCATGTTCTCCCACATCCGGCTCTGGGACTCATGAATTCCCAGGCTCGTACCCTCCGCGAGAAGTGTACCGTGGAGGTCCTCCCCCACTCCCAGCTCGTAGAGCGCATGTCCTGTCTCGTGAATGGTGGAGAACAGCGAGGAGGTGAGCAACTCCTCATCATACCGGGTGGTAATCCGTACATCGTGCGCCCCAAGGGCCGTAGTAAAGGGGTGGGCGCTCCGGTCCAGCCGTCCCCGATCGAGATCGTATCCGAGGGCTGTCATCACCCGGCGACTGATCTCTTCTTGCTGGTCCACGGGAAACCGGGTTTTCAGAACGCCATCATCAATTTGCGGGGCATTGCTGATGCGCTGCACCAGATCGACCAGCCCCTCCCGAAGGGTTGAAAACACCGAGGCCACATCGGCGGTCGTCATGTATGGCTCATACTGGTCCAGCAGCGCGTCGTAGCGCTCGCCGGAGTGACCCAAGGCATCCGCCGCTTCCCGGCTCAGGTTGATGAGCTTCTCCAACCACGGCCGAAACTGTTGGTAGTCATCCTCTTTTCGGGCGGTAATCCACGCGTTCTGTCCACGACTACCGGTCTCGGCAAGCTCTCGCACGAGCCGGGCCGGAAGCCGGGTAGACTGCTGAAACTGGCGCCGCTTCTCCCGCAAAAAAGCCGCGTCAACTTCACCCAGCTTTTCGACCAACGCCGCCGGTACGTCCCGGTCATCAGAGCTGGGGTCCACGCCCGCCGCGGCCAGGAGCTCCCCGATTTCCGGAGCAGTCTTCCGCTCATGGGCAAGACTTTGCAGCAGGGCCTGCTGCTGCGCCCGCTCGTCCACGGCGCGCTGCGGCATGTACGTTTCCTGATCCCAGCTGATGGCAGCGGCGACATGCTCGAGGAGCACCGCTTCGCGGTCCAGGCTCTTGAGCCGCGCCACCGGACCATCCGCGGCGCTGCCGGTCAACCCTTGGCTCATATGAGCTCCTTCCGTTCTACCTTCTCGCGAACAAAGTCCAGGAACTGATCAACCCCCATCGGTTCGAGGCGCTCTCCGGTACGAGTGCGAACGCTCACCTGACCGGCGCTCTGTTCGTTGTCTCCAACCACCAGCATATACGGCACTTTCTCCGTCTGGGCGGTGCGGATCTTGGCGTTCATACGGTTGTCCGATGTATCCGCCTCAAAGCGGTATCCCGCATCGAAGAGCTTCCGCGCCACCTCGGCGGCGTAGTCATTGAAGGCCGGCGCCACCGGCACGACAACGCCCTGCACCGGCGCCAGCCACACGGGGAACGCTCCGCCGTAGTGCTCAATCAGCACACCGAAGAAGCGCTCCAGTGATCCCAGGAGCGCCCGGTGGACCATATAGGGCCGCTTTTCCTGGCCGTCGGAGTCCACAAAGGTCATGTCAAACCGCTCCGGCAGGTTGAAGTCGAACTGTACCGTAGTCATCTGCCATTCCCGGCCAAGCGCATCCTGCACCTTCAGGTCGATCTTGGGGCCGTAGAAGGCACCGCCTCCCTCATCCATCTCGTACTCCATGCCTTCGGCGTCCAACGCCTTGCGCAGGCTCTCGGTGGCGCGGTCCCAGTCCTCCTGGGCTCCTACCGATTTCTCCGGGCGGGTGGACAGGTAGGCCTTTATTTTGTGGAACCCAAAGGCGTGCCAGATGCGCATGGAAAACTGAAGAACTTCCAGGATTTCGCGTTCAACCTGGGCGGGTGTGCAGAAGATGTGGGCATCGTCCTGGGTAAAACCGCGTACTCGCAACAGGCCATGAAGAACACCGGAGCGCTCATACCGGTAGACGGTGCCGAGCTCACCCCAGCGAAGCGGGAGATCCCGGTAGCTGCGCTTGGCGGTCTGGTAGATCATGATATGGAACGGACAGTTCATGGGCTTGGCGTAGTACTCGGCGTTGTCCAGCTCCATGGGCGAATACATATTCTCTTTGTAGAAGCCCAGGTGCCCGGAGGTCTCCCACAGCCAGCTCTTCCCCACATGCGGCGTGTACAAGAGCTCGTAGCCACCGGTGCGGTGTTCCGCCCGCCAGAAATCCTCGATGGCGCCGCGGATTCGAGCACCCTTGGGGTGCCAGTAAATCAGCCCGCTCCCCGCCTCTTCATGGGTGGAGAACAGATCCAGCTCTCGGCCCAATTTGCGGTGATCTCGCTTTTCGATCTCCGCCAACCAGTTGAGGTGCTCCCGCAACTCCTTGGGTGTCTCCCAGGCGGTACCGTAGATGCGCTGCAACATGGGGCGCTTCTCATCACCCCGCCAGTACGCACCGGCCACGTTGAGGAGCTTAAAGGATTTGGGATGGATCTGACCGGTATCTTCGGCGTGAGGTCCCTTGCAGAGGTCTACGAAGGTGTCCACCGTATAGGTGGATACCTCAACGTCGTCGGGGAGCTCATCGATCAGCTCCAGCTTGAACGGCTGGTCGTGAAAGAGGTCCCGGGCTTTCTCCTTACCCACCACCTCCCGGGTGAGGGCGTGCTTACCCTTTACGATTTCCCGCATTCTCTCTTCGATCTGCTCCAGATCTTCCGGTTTGAGACTCCGGGGCAGATCAAAGTCGTAGTAGAACCCGTTTTCAATGGGTGGTCCGATCGCGATTTTCGCATCGGGAAACATCTGCAGCACTGCCTCGGCCATAACGTGGGCGGTGGTGTGACGAATACGGTACAGTCTGTCTTCACGTGTCAGCGTGTCGGCCATAGGGAACCCTCCAATAAAAAAAACGCCACCGGACGGCGCTGACAAAGCATGCGCAATGTGTTGTGATCAGGTGACGGGCATAGTAGGGTTACCATTGACCGAACGGGTTGTCAAGCAAGTGGCCCGGAGCACCACTAAGGATTGCGCCTCGATCATCACGCGTCCTTCAGGAGAAATCGGAACCTCGTGCCCGGCATCCCGAAAATCATCCGGCGGCGCGGCGGCGGTGTCAATCACCTCAAGCCACCGCCGGTCTTCTCCCGCGTCGGGCACAACGAAGCGCCGCGCCCGGTACCCGGAATTGAACGCGATAAAAAAGTCGTCGTCATCACGACTGCCCGGAGCACCGGCTTCGGTACCGTCGATGTATACCGCCAAACAGCATGAGGCGGAGCTCCACTCCAGAGGACCACCTTCCGCGTCGAACCACTGAATATCCGGTCGCAGGTTTTTGTTGTTGTCCCGGCCGGTGTAGAACTCGGACCGCGTAAAGACGTGGTGCCGTTGCCGTAGTGCTATGAGCATTCGGGTGAATCGGAAGATCTCTCCGTATTCGGTCCCCAGGCGATAGTCATTCCAGCTGATCCGGTTGTCCTGGCAGTAGGCGTTGTTGTTTCCCCGTTGGGTCCGGCCGAACTCATCACCGGAGAGCAGCATCGGGGTACCCAGAGAGAGCAGCAACGTAGCGAGGTAGTTCTTCATTTGCCGTCGCCGAATCCCATCGATCTGAGGGTCGGAAGTTTCCCCTTCCACGCCATAGTTGAAGCTGAAATTGGCGTTGTGTCCGTCCCGATTCGCTTCCCCGTTTGCATCGTTGTGCTTGCGGTTGTAGCTGACCAGATCGCGGAGGGTGAATCCGTCGTGGGAGGTGACGAAGTTGATGCTGTGAAACGGCTTGCGGCCGTTACTGTCGTAGAGGTCTGAGCTTCCGGCAAAGCGGGTAGCCAGGGCCCCTACCAAGCCGCGGTCACCGCGCCAGAAGCGACGCACATCATCCCGAAAGCGATCGTTCCACTCCGCCCACCGACCGGGAAACGCTCCAACCTGGTAGGCACCCCCGGCATCCCACGCTTCAGCGATAATTTTGGTGTTTACCAGCACCGGATCCTCGGCGATACGCTCAATTATCGGCGCACGCTCCAGCAGATTTCCTTGATGATCGCGACCCAGAATGCTCCCGAGGTCAAACCGAAACCCATCCACGTGCATCTCTACCACCCAGTAGTGCAGGGCATCGATAATAAAGGTACGCATGATGGGATTATTGCAGTTGAGGGTGTTGCCGGTGCCGGAGAAGTTGCGGTAGTACCGGGGATTTTCGTCCAGCATGTAGTACGTCGTATTGTCGATACCGCGAAAACTCACCGTCGGCCCCAGTTCGTTGCCTTCGCCACTGTGATTAAACACCACGTCGAGGATCACCTCGATGCCGGCGGCGTGGAGCTCTCGGACCATTTCCTTGAACTCCGTGACCTGTTCACCCAGGGTTCCGTCAGCGGCGTACCCGGCTTTCGGGGCGAAAAAGGCTAAGGTGTTATACCCCCAGTAGTTGGTCAGACGCTCCCCGGTGATCGGGTTCGTCCGGTGGTACTCTCCTTCGTCGAACTCATGAACGGGGAGTAGCTCCAGACTGGTGATACCGAGTTCTTTCAGATACGGGATCATCTCGATCACGCCGCGGTAGGTTCCGGGGTGTTTCACATCCGCGCTGTGGTGGCGGGATAGACCGCGGACATGGGCCTCGTAGATGATGCTCTCCTGGAGCGGATAGTTCAGGGGACGATCACCCTTCCAATCAAAGGTATCATCGATGACGATGCACTTCGGTACCCCCGCGGCGCCCTCTTCCTCACGAAAGCTCAAATCACGCATCGGCGACGCCGGATTATACGCCAGTGCTCGGGAAAGGTCCCATTGAAAACTGCCGGTCACCGCTCGGGCGTACGGATCGAGAAGCGGTCGATTGGCGTTAAACCGAAGGCCCTTCTCCGGCGCAAACGGCCCGTCCACTCGAAACAGATATAACGTTCCCGGCCCGATGCCGGAGATTTCGATATGCCAGACATCACCGGTGCGGTGCTGCTCAGGATGGAGTTCAAACTCGTGGCTTGGATGCACCGCTTCGGGGATATCGTACAGCTGAAGCCACACGCGGGTTGCGTTGCGGCTGACCAAGCTGAAACGAACTCGCCCGGCAAGCACCGTTGCCCCGAGTGGATACGCTTTACCCGTTGATACTGTCACACGCGATAGTTCCACAGGTAGCGGAGTATACTACGAAAGAAAGGTGCTGACCAATGAAAGAAACGCCTCACGATTCTCGACGTGCAGCCAGTGCCCCACTCCAGGAATCGTCTCCAGCTGATATTCCGGAAAGTGCCGGTCGATCGCTGCCCTATCCCCTGGCCGAATGTACGGCGACTCACCACCGGCGATGAACAACGTCGGGCCCTCATAGTGCTCGTCATGAAATGGCCAGGCGCGGATATCATCGTAGGAGCGCCGCAGTCCTTCCACGTTGAGCTGCCACTGGTACGTCCCGGTCGTTTCGTCGCGGACCAGGCTTTTGAGAAGAAACATCCGAATCGCTTTGGCAGGAATCGATTCCGCCATGATTCGGTCCGCCTCGCTTCTGCGTTCGATGTGCGTCGTAGCTACCGCCGACATCGCCTCAAAGATCTCCTGGTGGCTGGCGGGATATTCCCGCGGTGCAATATCGGCACTGATCAGGCGCTCCACCCGCTCGGGCTCTTGAAATGCCATCGCCATCGCAACCTTCCCGCCCATGGAGTGGCCAAGCAACGCGTATCGCCGCGGCTCCATTTCCAGCGTCGGCGCACGATCCGATAGGGCAAGATCCGCCAGGGCGCTCCATACCAGCCGCGCCACACTCGCAAAGTCCATATCCGCCGTGTGCAGCGAGCGGCCGTGATTCGGCATGTCCGGCACAAGAACCGGACGCTCACCGCTGAGCGCTTCCGCGTGACTGCGCCAGTTGTCTCCCGCTCCAAAAAGCCCATGGAGAATGATAAGGGGAACGGCCCCGGTCCCGTCAGCTCCGCTACTGCTGCCGCTGTCGCTGTCGCTGTCGCTGCCGAACACTCGCCACAACAGGCCGCCGGCCTCAACCTCCCGAAATGTGGCGCTCATCCCTCACCCTCCCGGGGACTGATCTCCGGCAAGCGCCCCACCCCGTCCACCACGTAGTGCGGCCGGTACGCAAAGGTTTCGACATCTTCCGGCGCGGTGACTCCAGTGAGCACCAGAATCGTAGAGATCTCCGACTCCAGCCCGGCGATGACATCCGTATCCATGCGGTCGCCCACAATGACCGACTCCTCCCGCCGGCACTCAATCCGGCGCAACGCCTGGCGCATCATCAGGGGATTAGGTTTGCCGACGAAGTACGGCGTTACCCCCGCGGCCAGTGCTACCGGCTGAATGAGAGCGCCACAGGCGGGGACGATCCCGTTTTCCACCGGCCCGGTAATATCGGGGTTGGTCCCGATCAGTTTGGCCCCGTTGATCACCAGGTTGATCGCTTTTTCGATTTTTTCAAAGCTATAGCTTCGGGTTTCACCGATTACCACGTAGTCAGGATCCACGTCATTCATCGTGTAGCCGGCGTCATAAAGCGCGTTAATGAGCCCCGCCTCACCCACCACATAGGCACTCCCCCCGGGATTCTGGGACTGCAGGAACCCGGCGGTGGCCAAGGCACTGGTGTAGAAGTTCTCGAGGGGCACATCGACACCGAGCCGCGCCAGCTTGTCCTTCAACTCCCGACGGCTGCGTTCGCTGGAGTTGGTGAGAAATACAAACGACTTTCCGGTTGCATTAAGCCACGACACAAACTCTCGCGCACCGGGAAGCAACTTGTTGCCATGATATATGACCCCATCCATATCCGAGATGATTCCGCGAACCTCCCGTAACCGCTCCTGCAGGTTCCCAAACTGGGGATGCTCCAACCGCTCCGTGCTACTCATCACCGTTTCCTCTCTATCAGCCCATCTTACAAAAAAAGCCGCCGGAAATCCGGCGGCTTCTCCCTTACAGGCCCATTATTGTGGCCATTCGTGAACCGCGGACTATCGCGATTTGCGGTTTTTCTTTCTGTTTCGCTTCTGAGCGACTTCCCGTTTTACCGCCTCGATATCGGCGGTCTGGGCGGCAGCGGCCTGCGACGCGGCTTCCGCTTTATCCACTTTGTCCACGGAGCCGTCTTTTCCACGACCAGCGGCAGCACCCTTATGGTACTTCTCTATGTCTTTTCGCTTCTTCCGCGCCTTGTCCGAGGTCTGCCAGCTCAGGAGTATCGGCGAGGCCACGAACACTGAAGAGTACGTACCAACCACAACACCCAGCATCAACTTCAGCGCGAACAGCTGAATCTGACCGGTGGCGAAAACGAAGATCGCTGCCACCGCCAACAAAGTGGTGAGAGAGGTGATCAATGTCCGGCTCAAGCTCTGAGTAATACTGGCGTTGACAATTCCGCGGAACGGGCTTTCCCGCAACAGTGTTTCGTTTTCCCGGACGCGATCAAAGATAACGATCGTGTCGTTCAGGGAGTAACCGATAATCGTAAGCACCGCGGCGATCGTCGCCGTAGAGACCTCGAATTGAAACGTTCCGATGATACCGAGCATCACGAGTACGTCATGAGCGAGGGCTGAGATCGAAGCAACTGCATAGCCCAGACGAAATCGGAACCATAGATACACCAGAATAAGGACCATCGCAAAGACGGTAAGCAGGATAGCTTGCCGGGTCAGATCCTGAGAGAAGCGAGGGCCGACGTAACTGGTCTCCAGCTCCTCCACCGAGGAGGAATCAAACTCATCCCGCAAAAGTGAGAGGACGTTGTTAGTAACCTCCTGCTGGAAGTCATCCCGCGTGCCGTCGTCCCGTATGCGAATCACGAACTGGTTGTCCTCAGAGGCTCCAACTCGTTGGACGGTGGAACCGGGATACTCATCGAGGACCGCCCGAACATCGCCGGAATCAACTGATTCCGCGCCATCTATCCCAACGGTGAGGCTCAAACCCGCTTCGAAATCGATGCCCAGGTTGAATCCACCCTGAGCAATCGTACCCGCGATCCCTCCGACAATAACAAGGGTGGAGATGATCAGCGTCACCACCCGGGTTTTCATGAAGTCGTAAACCCGTTTCATGCGTTCCTCCAGGCGATGCTGAGCTTCGTGCGTTTGAGAACTTCAGTGCTGAACTCGAAGAACAGCCGGGTTACCACCAGTGCGGTAAACATCGAAGAGAGAATACCCACCGCCAGGGTCACGGCAAATCCCTGAACAGGGCCGGAGCCCAGCTGTGACAGGAACAAAGCCGCAATAAAGGTGGTAGTGTTGGCGTCCATGATCGTCCAGAACGCCTTCTGGAAACCTGCCCGCACCGCCGATCTGGCTCCTTTGCCTAACCGATACTCTTCCTTGATGCGCTCAAAAATGATCACGTTGGCGTCCACCGCCATACCCACGGTGAGAATAATGCCGGCGATACTGGTGAGGGTCAGGGTAAGATTAAACGCGGATAAAATGGACACGATAAAAAACAGATTGAGGATCAGCGCCACATCCGCAACCAGTCCCGCACCCTTGTAGTACAGCACCATGAACAGAATGATCAGCCCAAATCCGTATGCGATTGATCGCAGCCCAACGTCTATCGCGGTGGCGCCCAACGACGCTCCCACCGCCTGCTGATTTACGATTTCCAGCTCCACCGGGAGCGCAGCGGTACGAAGAACCAGCGCGATGTTCTGCGCCTCTTCTTCGCTAAAGCCGGTAATTCGCACCTGACCGGTGGGAATTTCCTCCTGGATCCGAGCGTAGGCACGCACGGTGTCATCCATCACGATCGCCAAGGAGGTACCAACATTATCCCGCGTGAGTGCCGCAAAGCGGTCCGCCCCTTCTCCATCGAGAACGAAGTTAACCGTGGGCCGGTTGGTAAGCTGATCCCGGGCAACCTGCGCATCCTGGATATAGGAGCCGTCCAGACCGTACTCGTTGATGTTCTCGTAAATGACGATCCAGTTCACCCGCTCGTCGATACCGTACTCGTCACGGGAGACGTACTCGACAATCTCGGAGCCTGCGGGAATGAAATCGGGAGTACCATCGATCTCGGGCGACCAGCCCGGATTCTCCGCCTGAAGATCCAGCAATTCCTCGGTGGCGTCATTGTTCACGATCCGGAAGTTCAGGCTGCCTCGCCCCATCAGGAAGGAGTTTACCCGCTCCCGATCGTTATCTCCGGGAATCTCGATGACGATACGGTCATTCTCGGTGGTCCGAATTTGCGGCTCGGTGACACCAAAGCGGTCGATCCGATTGCGGATAATTTCGACCGCGAGCTCCACCGCTTCGTCCATTTGCTCCGCAGACGGCTCTTCTCCAAGCCGCTCGGCCAGGCTTTCCCGATCCGCCTCCAGGGTGACGCTGATACCACCGGACAGATCGAGACCGAGTTGGACGATCCGCTCTTTCATATCTTTGAGATCAAGGATACTTGCCCGGTAATGTTCTTCCAGCGTTTCATAGGCTTCCGCCTCGCTCCGAAACGCCCGCAGGACGGCCGTGGTAGTCCACGTCTCCGGAACTTCCTCATCCAGCGCTTCTAGATTCTCGGCGGCAACCTCCGTCAAGAAGGAATACTCTTCCGGCAGCTCCTCATCTGTTGAGGCGCCCGCGCGAAGGTCGTCAAGGGCTGATCGAGCTTGGGATCGCGCCCAATCTCTGATTTCGATTCGTGAACTCTGGGCGAGAAGCTTTTGATCCTCCGGTACCATGAAGTACCAACGAAGTGTCGGCAAAAACGCACCGACGCCAAAAGCAACGAGCACCAGAATGATCAACAGACGTAGTCGTTTACTCATTCATACAACTCCGGTGGGAGAATGGGATTGGTTATTTGGATTCAGCCTCGTCGGACTCTTCCGCGTCCTCGGACGTTTCACTCGTATCTTTGGCAGCCGCCTCTTTGGTTCCAGCTTTCTTGTCTACCACGGAATTGACGGCACTTTTGGAGAACTGAATCTTCGTATTGTCATCGACCTTCAGAACAACGACGTCGTCCTTCATCGAAAAGATCGTTCCGCGAATACCGCCGATCGTTGTAACGCGATCTCCCTTTTTGAGATTCTGCAGCATCTGCTTCGTCTCTTTCTGGCGCTTGTTCTGCGGACGAATAATAAGAAAGTAGAAAATCGCGAAAACGAGGCCGAACGTTACCAGCGTCGGCGCCACGGAAGCGGGGCCCCCAGCACCGGCAGCGCTCTCGGGCGCGCCCACCAGCAAGGGCAGGTCAAATATCATGTTCATGATCTATCGTCCTTTATAGTCAGGTCTTACTGAAAGTTCTGCGTACGGTATCACGGGCACGATACAGGGTCAAGTTGAGTCGATTCGACGACTCAGGAGATCGACTGCACCTTCACCGTATCCTCGGGAACGGAAAACACCCCGAACAGGCGCTTGAGATCTTCGACAGTGGAGACCTCGATACCACTGGCCGCCTGAAAGCGCTCTACAAACCCGTCCAGGGCATCATCATAGAGGGCGGCGCAAAATGCGTACCGATAGAGCCCCTCATCGAGAAGTTCCTGCGGGGATCGTTTTCCGTAGCTCTTACGGGCCGTGCCGTCCACGATGGCGGTGTCACCCTGAAATCCAATGGTACATACGAAATTTTCACGTTTCATGGTGGTAAGTGTATCCGAAAAAAACGGCGGGGCAGAGCCCCGCCGCTATTGCAACAACATTTATGAGTGGATTGTGCAAGACACAGGCTACATCATGCCGCCCATGCCTCCCATTCCGCCCATACCTCCCATTCCGTCCATACCACCGCCGCCGCCGGCGTTGTCGTCCTTCTCAGGAAGATCGGTAATGGCACATTCGGTGGTCAGGAGCAAGCTGGCAATGGAGGCCGCGTTCTGGAGTGCAGAGCGAGTTACCATAGCGGGATCAATAATTCCCTCCTGCACCATGTTGACCCACTCGCCGGTAGCGGCATCGTATCCAATGCCCTTCTTCTCTTTCTTCGCGCGGTCCACGATGATCGAGCCGTCTACGCCGGCGTTGATCGCGATCTGCCGCATGGGATCCTCGAGGGCGCGCTGCACGATCTTGAACCCGACGCGCACATCTTCGTCCTCATTGCTGAGGTCCATTTTCTCAAGCGTGGGCAGGATCTGAGTCAGAGCCGTGCCTCCACCGGGGACGATACCTTCTTCAACCGCGGCACGGGTTGCGCTGAGGGCATCCTCGACGCGATGCTTCTTCTCTTTGAGCTCCGTCTCGGTAGCGGCGCCAACGTTGATCACCGCAACACCGCCGGCAAGTTTGGCCAGCCGCTCCTGCAGCTTCTCCCGGTCGTAGTCGCTGGTGGTCTCTTCGATCTGCGCCTTAATCTGCGCGGTGCGATCCTTGATGTCCGACTGCTTGCCGGCGCCATTGATGATGGTGGTGTTCTCTTTGTCCACCTTCACCGACTGAGCGGTACCGAGCTGGCTGATATCCATGGACTCCAGCTTGAGGCCCAACTCTTCGCTGATCACCTGTCCGCCGGTGAGGATTGCAATATCCTCGAGCATCGCCTTCCGTCGATCGCCAAATCCGGGAGCCTTCACCGCGCAGGCGTTGAGGGTACCGCGGATGTTGTTCACCACCAGGGTGGCCAATGCCTCACCCTCAACATCTTCTG
>CAZNRF010000042.1:0-4434 GCA_964575075.1 uncultured Spirochaeta sp.
AGGCTCCAAAGACGCAACACCGGATGATAGCGACAACTACGTGAACGACGTCTTTGACACGGCGGCCGCCGCGGAAGCCGGTGCAACCGTGGAAAACGGTTACTTCGCGTTCGCCTCGACCGGTGCATCTTCTCAGTAACCAATGAAAAACCGATCGGGAGCCACCGCCTTCGTGGTGGTGGCTCTTTTAGGCATCGCCACATTCACGGCGGTAAGTTGCGACACAGCGGGCATTTCGGGGACAACGCCCGAGAATGATATAGCATCCGTTACGTTGGACTCTTCCAGGATCGTACAATGGGCCGACACCGTGGTCGACTACTCCCCCGGTACCGAAGCACTGGCGTATACGGATCCTCAACTCGCGATAGGACCAGCTTCGGGTGTTCCGACTGATGTGGTGGTTCTGGGCCGTGGAGGAAGTATCACGCTGAGCTTTGATGAACCGATCATGGATACCGACGGCACGGACTTTGCAGTTTGGGAGAATGGTATTCCCGGAAGTGGCAACTCGCTATTCGCAGAACTCGCCTTTGTCGAGGTCTCCATGACGGGCGAAACATGGGTTCGATTTCCAACGCGAACGTTCCGGGACACCCCGGTGGGCCCGTACGAGCCTATCGAGCCATCAGACTATGAGGGCTTTGCCGGCCTCCATCCGGCGGGTACCGGCACCGCCTTCGATCTGCGTGAGGTGGACCTGCCCGAAGCGCGCTACATCCGTATCATCGATGTTGTTGGAGACGGGAATACGATAGCCGACGACGGCAACCCGATCTACGACCCATACCCTACCGTGACTACCGCCGGCTTCGATCTCGATGGCGTGGCGGTGTTGAGATAAGCATGATCCGGCTACCTCACGTCCAGTTCGGCTGCTCCCCCGTTGTCGGCGTGGCACTCCTTGTCGCGGTGCTGGGGGCCTCCCTCGGCGTTGCCCCCCGCGTGGCGGCGCAGGAGCAGGAGCGAGAACAGGATTCGCAGATACCCGACACGATCGTGGTGACCGCGGAGGCGCCGATTCCGTCGGCGGATCCCGGCGTCACGGTGGTGGATGTTACCGACCTGCGCGGCCGGGGTGACGCGACGGTGGCGGATGTGCTCGAGCGGGTTCCCTCCGTGTCGATTCAGCGGCGGGGATCACGGTTTGAGCCCTCCACCCTGCGTATTCGCGGGTCCACCGCGGAGCAGGTGCTGGTGCTTCGCGACGGCCGACCGTTATCGGACAGCCGCGGTGGTGCGGTGGACCTGAGCCGTATTTCGCTGGCCGATGTAGAACGGATCGAGATTATCCGGGGAGCCGCCACGGCGCTCTACGGCGAGGGGGGAGCCGCCGGGGCGGTGAACCTCATTACCAGCTCCCCTGATTCCTCGTCGCAGGGTAGCTCCGGCTCGTCCCGTGTCAGCTGGGGAAGCTTCCGGGAGGGCCGTCTCGAGGGCCTCGTGGAGGTGGCGGTGAGCGATGCGGTGACGGTGTCGGCGGCGGGTTCCGGCGTGCTCTCGGACAACCGCTACGACTACCGCCGCGCGCAGGACGAGGCGGTCCGAATCAACGGCGGCGGCCGCCAGGGCGATTTGTCGCTGTCGCTGACGGCGCTCACTGGACCCCCGGAAGACCGCTCCGGACGTCTGGAGACAACGATTCGCGCCGGCGGGAGCGAGCGAGGCCTCGCCGGAAGCGTTGAGTTTCCCTCCGCCACGGCGGCGCTCGCGGAGGCCGGGGGCGCGTTCGGGGCGGAGTTTGCGACGTTTACGGGAGCGCGCGGGCGGGGGGAGCTTTCCGCCCACGCCGGTGCGTGGCTCCGGGAACGCGCGTTCCGAGACCCCGAATATCCGCTGGGGGCGGTGGATGAGGACGCGGGGAGCCGACGCGTCGGGTGGGGCGTGGGGATTGAGGGGGCGCTCACCAGAACCGTGAGGTTCAACCTAACCACGTCCGGATCTGCGGAGCGAATGGACGACTCCGAGCTGGGACAAAGACGGCGGGAACGGCTGGCGCTTGCCCCGGAGGTCCGTGGTCGGTGGAACGTCGGCGATGCGGGGGCGGTACGAGCCGCGGTTCAGGCGCGGGGAGAGTTGATCCGGGACGACGCCACCACTGCCCTGCCCAGCTCCCGGGCGACCGTGGCGTGGCGGAGCGCGGTGGGAGACAGCTGGGAAATGGAATGGTCCGCGGCGGTGGGGAACGCCTACCGGCTGCCCAGTTTCTCGGAACTCTTCTGGCCCACGGGAGCGTTCGCGGTGGGCAATCCCGCCCTGGAGCCGGAGAAGTCGCGTACGGCCGAGGTGTCCACGATGTTTGAGATACCCGGCCGAGTATCGGCGGAGGTTCGCGGGCACGGGGCGTGGTACGACGGTCTCATCCAGTGGATTCCCGATCCGCGCGGTGTGTGGCAACCGCGAAATACCGGGGCCGCGCGTATCGTGGGAGTAGAATTGGTGGGTCGCGTGGTACGGCCGCTTGGCGTGACGCCGTGGGAGGTTAGCTTCGAGGCGACGGGTGAATACCTCGAGGCCCTGGACCGCAATCCCGGAGCCACCGAGAACCTGACGTTGCCGTACCGCCCGGAGGTCTCCGGCGGTGGTGAGGTGGGTGTCACGCACCTCACCGGGCATGCGCTGCGCCTCCAGGGCGAGGCCGTAGGCCCGCGGCCGGTGACGGCGGCCAATACGCGCTGGTTGGATCCCTACTTCAAGCTGAACCTTACCGGGGAGCTGCACGTTCCCGGGACACCGGCGGTAATCGGCGGCGCCGTCAACAACGTGCTGGACGACCGATTTGTGGAGACGCGCTTTTTTCCGAATCCCGGGCGGGAGTTTCTCCTGTTTGCGGAGGTGACGTGGTGAGGGGGATCCGGAGGTTTTGGGCGATATGGCGGCGGGCGGCGATATGGCGGCGGGCGGCGATGATTCCCGTCGCGGCGGCACTGGCGTTTCTGGCGGCGGCCTGCGTCGATGTGACCGCCCCGGACACCGACTCCGGCCGCGCCACCGCGGACGATGCCCCACTGGAGATTTTTGTTTTCCACGGCCTGGCGGAGACGCTGTCCACGGTAACGTTGGACTCTGCTGACGGCAGCATCACGGCGATCACCGACAACGTCCAGGAGTTGGGAGCGGTTCCAAACGATATCGCCTTTGGAGACACCGAAGGGGAAATTCTGATAACCGTGTCCGGCGAAAACCGGGTGCTGGTATTGGACGAGTCCACGCTGCGCGTCATCGACGAGATCGTTCTGCCCACGGGACGCAATCCGATGAACAGCGTGGCGCTGGGCGCGGTGAGCGCCGCGGGAGACGGCCTCGTGGCCACCAGCGCACTCTTTACCGACAGCCTCCTCCTCACCGACCGCAGCCACCGGGACTGGTCGGTATCCGCCGACGGCGGAGAGATCGTTGACTTGGCGCAGGTGGACGGGACGTTCCCGGTGGAGGTGCCGCTGGGCGTGGCGCCGCAGGCGGTGCTTGGGCTGGCGGGACAGGAGGGCGATACGGTGCGGTTGATCGCCGCCAACACGGCCTACGACGGCTCGAGTTCGGGTGACTCGCCCTTCGGTGTCGGGACGCTTGATGAATACCACGTGGAGATGGACGCCGCCGGTGAGGAGGTGGCGATCACGGCGATTCAGAGCGGGTATGCGTTTGGGGAGGTCGACAGCGACGGCCTCAATCCCACAGCGCTGCACCTTATTCCCGCCGCGGGGTCGCAACCCGAGGAGATCCTGGTGGTGGGAAGCGGCGCCAATCTGGGTGGCAGTGATGGGGGCGGCGCCGACGACGGGCGCCTCCTCATCCTGGATAGCAATACGCTGGAAGTCCGGGAGGAGATCGCCGTTGGCGGATCTCCCGGATCAGTAGCGATACTGCGGGAAGCTCAGGGTGATCGGGTGTTCCTCTCCGGACCGCGGGGTATTCGGACGGTGTTTCGAGACGATGCTACCGGTTGGTCCGGCGACACCTCCGGTTCGTCTCTCGTATACACCGTCGACGAGGATACGCTGAGCCTGATCGCCGATGTCTCCGTGTATTCCGGCCCCCACGGCGCCTCGCTCTACGCCACCGACTACTGGGAGAGCAAGATCCTCCGCTTTCGCATCGGTAATGGTGGTGCCCTTGAACTCGAGCAGTCGCTGGAGGTGCCGCAGGGTCCGCAGGGAATGTTACTGGTGGAGGAGACGCCGTGAAAATCGCAACCTGGAGTCCCGCCCGGCGGCTGGCGGTGGCATCTACCTCGGCGATCGTGTTTCACGCGGCGATCTTTGGCGCGATCGAATGGAGTCTCGCCCGCGGTGAGGTGCGGGGTGCGGAAGCATCCCCGCCGCTGTCGGTTACCGTCACCATGCGAGAAGCGCCACAACCGGAAGTGCCGAGGACGACGAGCGAGCCCACGGAGGGATCCGAGGAGAACGGATCTGTGGGCGACGTCGCCGAGCC
>CAZNRF010000042.1:4534-14143 GCA_964575075.1 uncultured Spirochaeta sp.
GCGAGCCCACGGAGGGATCCGAGGAGAACGGATCTGTGGGCGACGTCGCCGAGCCGGAAGAGCCCTCGACCCGGGAAGCATCCGCTCCTCAGGAGGATTCCGCCCCCGCCCGGGAGCGATCCCAGACAGCTTCCCTGGCAGAGACGATAGCTACGGCAGCGGACGAAGTTCGTGCTGAAGATACCGTATCCCGTGATGCTGAGGCTGAGGCGCCGGCCCCGGACGCGGAAGCCCGCGATAGCGTGAGTCCGGCAGAACCGGAGACGCCGGCGGCTTCGGCAGCTTCAGTAGCTTCGGCGGCACGCCAACGCTCGGCCGACATACCCCGCAATACTGCCCCGGTTACGCAGCCACCAACGCTTGATCCGGTGCGGTACACCCCGCCGCGCTATCCCGAGAGCGCCCGGCGCCGGGGACTGACCGGCACGGTGATCGTTGAAGCGACCGTCGGCCGCCGCGGCCGGGTAGTCTCGGTGCGAATTGTCGACAGCAGCGGAGTTGAATCCCTCGATAGAGCCGCCACGCGAGCGGTGAACACGTGGCGCTTCGCCGGCAGCGCACAAAACCAGACAAGCCTACACCGCATCCGATTCGATTTGGAGGACACACCATGACCCGTATTCCCGCGCGCCCCCGCACGCATTTCCTGATGCTCATATGCCTCGTCATCCCGATTTTTCTTGTTCCCGCCCAATCCCCGGAGCCTGCGGCACCCCGCCACGCGTCGTCGCTGGATATCTCCGCGGGCCAGGAAGCCGTAACCATCACGATTAGTAACGCCTGGGAGGGGGCGCCGGAGCTTACGTATGCGATCGTGCCCCCCGGCGCATCGGGCCCCGCTGCGGATGCCCGGGAGTCGCTGGAGGCGGTGGTGGAGCTGCCGGTGCGGCGCATCGCGTCGCTTGCCACCCCGGCGTTGGCGCACTTGGCCGACCTGGGCGCACTGGATCGGGTGGTGGCGATAGACACCCTGGACTACGTCTATAGTCGGACGGTTCTGGATGCCGCCGAGGCGGGCGAGATCGTCGAGGTCGGCAGTGGTGGGGATCTCAACCTGGAGCGGCTGATCGCCGCCGAGCCGGACGTCGTGATCGCCTCGGCCTACGGTACCGATGATCCCACGGTGATTCGGATTCAGTCCGCGGGTATTCCGGTAATCGTGTACGCCGACTGGCGGGAGCATGATCCCCTGGCGCGAGCAGAGTGGATCAAGCTGTTTGGGGTGCTGATGGAACGCAGCGACCGCGCCGAGCAGGTGTTCTCCGAGCGAGCGGACCGCTACCGGGAGCTCGCGGAACGGGTGGACGAGGCCGTCACGAGCCGCCCCACGATTATGGCCAACGCGCCGTGGCAGGGTAACTGGCCGGTTCCCGCCGGCGACAGCTACGTGGCACGGCTCTTTGCCGACGCCGGTGGTGATTACCTGTGGGCCGACCGTGCCGGGACCGGCTCGCGATTCCTGGACCTGGAGTCGGTTCTCTCCCGAGCTGCCGAGGCGGACTTCTGGATCAACCTGAACGTGGGGTGGACCGGTCGCGACGATGTCCGGGAGGCGGACGCTCGGCTCGAGGCGTTTGCACCGTTCCGCTCGCGCCGGATGTACCACCACAACGCTCGGGTCCGTTCCTCCGGCGCCAATGACTTCTGGGAGTCGGGAGCAACCCGACCGGATCTCGTCCTGGCGGACCTCGTTCATATTCTGCACCCCGACCTCCTTCCGGATCACGATCTCACCTATTATCGGAGGCTCGATCCGTGAGAGCAGATGTCCGCGATATCTCTCCCGGAGTGAGGATCCTCGCGGCGGCGGCGGCGCTATCGGTCACGGCGATTCTTGCGGTCGCCCTGGGATCGGTGCAGATTGGATTCCGCGACATTCTCGCCGCGGTGGGCCTTGGTGCGGAGCGCGATATCGGTGTGGCCGCGACGCACATCGTTCGACTGGTGCGTCTCCCACGGGTGGCTACCGCCGCCGGGGCCGGCGCCGCGTTGGGACTGGCGGGGCTCGCGATGCAGACGGTCTTTCGCAACGCCCTGGCCGGACCGGGGGTGCTGGGAGTCAGTGCCGGCGCGGGGCTTGGCGTGGCGATCGTCCTGCTCACCGGCGTCGGAGCCACGGGGGCGGTAGCTACGGTGCCGGCGGCGATGGCGGGGGCGGCCCTGGTGCTGGTGGCGGCGATCGCGGTGAATCGCGCCGTGGGTCACCCGGTTCTGCTCCTGGTGATGGGGCTCCTCTTTGGCTACGCCGCCAGCGCGGTGACCACTCTGCTCCTGGCCTCGGCGCCGGGACAGGGACTGGAGCGCTATATCGTGTGGAGCTTTGGCTCATTCGCGCTTCCTCCTGGTCCGGGACCGGTCTTACTCCCGGCGGCGGCGGGGATTGCGGCGGTAGGACTGGCTGTGGCAGGCCCCCGGGTGGACGCACTGCTTCTGGGGCTGCACTACGCTGAGAGCAGCGGCGTTCACGCGCGGCGAACCCAGGCTATCCTCATTGTAGTGGCCGGAGGGCTTACCGGTATGGTAACCGCATACACCGGGCCGATTTCGTTTCTCGGCGTGGCGGTTCCTCATATCGCCCGGGGCTGGATCGGCCGCTCCCAACATCGACTTCTGGTGCCGGCTACCGCTGTTATCGGCGGCTGGTTGGCAATCGCCGCCGATTTAGTGGCGCGGCTTCCCGGCAACGAGCATGTACTGCCGTTAAACGCGGTACTGGCCCTGGTGGGAGTGCCGGTGGTACTGGTGGTTTTGCTGCGAGGGCGCCGTTCCGGTGACGGCGACGGGATAGGTCTATGACGGACGCGCCGGTACTGATCCGAAACGTAACGGTCTCTTATCCCGGCGGTCCCACCGTGCTGACTGCCGAGAAACTGTCAATTCGCGGGGGTGCGCTCACCAGCCTGGTTGGGCCGAACGGCGGAGGCAAGACGACGCTGTTGCGATGCATGGCCGGGTTTTTGCCGCCCAGCAGTGGTTCAGTGACGTTATCCGGTGCGTCCGTCTATGGACGCGGGGCCCTCTCCCGACGGCGACGCGCTCGCATCCTGTCGGTGGTACTCACCGACCGGATTGCCCCGGCGTACCTGCGGGTAGAAGACCTGGTGGCTCTGGGGCGCATTCCCTACCGCTCGGTGATCGGCACGTCTGACGCCGGGAACGACGCCGCGGTGTACCACGCCATGGAACAGACGGAGGTTACCCACCTGGCGCGGCGTTCCGTGGGTCGCCTCAGCGACGGCGAGCGGCAGCGCGTGATGATCGCGCGGGCCCTCGCGCAGGAGCCTCAGATACTCCTCCTTGATGAGCCCGCGGCACACCTCGATCCACCCCACCAGACAGCGTTGTTTCAGCTGCTGCATCGCCTGGTCTCCGAAGGCATCGTTACGTCCGCCGTTGTGGCCACCCACCATCTCCACCTCGCGCTGCATTTCTCCCATGAGCTGGTACTGGTCGGCGGCGGCGCGATCAGAACCGGAACTCCTCAGGAGCTATTGGACACCGGCAACCTGGAACGAGCCTTCCTGCACGGTTTCGGGGGTGATGAAGGCCCGATACTGGACCGAACCCGAGGGTGGTTCGTGCCGAGCTCACCGAACGGCAGCTGACACAACCGGGACGCTCTGGTAGATTCTCTCCATGCACACGCGCAAAGTTCGGAGATACGTGATCGTCCCATTCGTGTATCTCGCAGCGATCTTCGGACTTCTGTACCTTCAGTTCTCCGGAACCCTCACCGTCCGCCATACAATCGGAGATTTGCGATTCGCCGGCACCCTCGTCCCCGGCGCCGACGAAACCAGTCGCGAGATCACGGCGGTCCGCGTGGAATATGAAGGCCTCATGTTTGAGTTCTCCGAGGATAACCCGATCGTCATTGCCCGGGAAGACGACGAGGATTTGAGACTTCATCCGGAGGAGTTTGAGCTGGATGGAGAACAACTCCATGTGTACCTATCCGACGGCAGTGCCGTCCGGTTTGAGGTGATTACTACCGAACCACCGGAACTACACGTGCTGCCGATGCGAACAGGGGACTGGCCGGAAGAGGGACAGCTCTTGCTCCCGTATCGGGTCTCGTCCGAAGCACAATCCGAGCAGTCGGAACGCGACGGCCCGGAAACGCAAGCGATCACGCTCGGGGACCGGCAGTTCTTTCTCTCGACGCCGCCGCGGACGGTATTTGACGCGCAACAGCAGCGGATGATACTGCCCTTATCCACCTCTACCCAGATGGTCCGGTACGCCGAGGTAACGACGGATCGGGATGATGTTATTGAATCGGCGTTTGGTGATGGTCAGAATCAGATCAGCGGCGCCGCGTACGACAACGCAGTGGATGATTTCATTCAGACTGCCTACGAGAGCTGGGGAGGATCGCGCTTTAACGGCGGGTCAGGCACGTGGGACATGCGGGATCGGGGTCCTCGATTCTCGGAAGAGATTCTCACGGCGTATCTTGCTGAGGCGTGGGACCGGAACGATTACACCACAGCGTTTAACCAGATGCGGCGAGCCGCAGATACTCATCCGGAGCAGGTGGGATTCAAATCATCCGTGTTTCTGGGAAATCTGCGCACCGTGACGTCGCGATTCCTCAGCCAGGACCGACAGCGTACCGATTCACTCAGTTCCCGAATTCGGTCTGATGATGCCACCATATTTCGCGAAGAAGACCTGGTGGAATTTACCGCCCACCGGGGAAGCGAGGATCTCTATCGCGAGCTCATTGCATTTGCGGAAGATGTAGATTTTCGTACCGTAGACCTTCCCAGTGCAGTGGGAATGCTCTCAGCAGCGGTGAGTCAGCCGCATCCTTCTGAGGAGATATCCGATGCCACGGAGCGTTTCTTAGTGATCGTGGACGATCGAATTCTTCCGTCGGTTCGGCAGTTTGAAGACTTCTTCTTTATAGAGACAGCCCAGGCCGAAGTCGATGTCTACTGGTCGATCCGAGCGGGTCAGCTTCTGGTGGAAATTGGCCGGCAGCAGGGCAATCAACTCTATCGGACCGTCGGGCGTAATCTGGTAATATCAGGATTACAGCTGGCAGATGAGGATGGGTTTCTCCCGGAGTTTCTGTTCTTCGGTGATTCCGGACTCCAGAGCCGGGAGGGGAGCTTCGGTCCGGAACGTCTGTACCCGCACCTCACGGACAATCCCTCGTATCCACGGCTTATCTCTCTGTACGATTCGCTCGGGGCTGGGAGTTTTATCTGGACGATCGCCGACTTCAGCGAGGTTTCCATCGGTGAGGACCGCTTTCAGTTCGCGCTAAGCTATCCAAGGAATCGGACCCACTACATCATCATGCAGGGCATTCCGCCGTTTGAATCGATGCAACTCTTTGGCCTGCAATGGCGAAACGATCCGCAGTTTGAGTCGTATATTAAAGGTCGCCATTACGATGACGGCACCAATACGCTCATGATCAAATACACCGACGATAGTACCGAAGAGCAGATTATTCTCAACTATTGATCCCGTGGAGAAACGCGCAATGAACTCATTCCATCAGATAATGACGGCGCTCACCGTACCGACCACGTTCTACTTCGTCCGCCACGGCGAGTCGGCGGGAAACGTGGAAGGAAAGATGCAGGGCCACCGGGACCATCCGCTCACCGAGTTAGGCCGCCGACAGGCATTGGACACCGGGCGCTGGTTTGCAGAAAACCAGGTGCAGGTTGATCGCGTCTTCACATCTCCACTGGCGCGCGCCGCCGAGACGGCTGAGATCCTCGCGGAGACCGCCGATTTTCCGCAGCCGGAGCACCTTCCCGCAGCAAAGGAGCTCCACACCGGTCTGTTTACCGGACTCTCATTCCCGGAGATCCAAGAACAGTTCCCGACGGGGTACGCCGAGTTTATCGTGGGAAGCTGGGAGGCCGTGCCGGAAGCGGAATCCGTCCGCAGTCTCACATCCCGGGCGCTCGAAACGTGGAGCGAAGTGGTCTCCGCAGCCAACGAAACCGCCGGCGGCGGCGAGGCCCAGCGCGCCGCCGTGATGACGGTCACCCACGGCGGCATGTTGCAGTGGATCTTCAAGACGAGCTTCGGGGCCACTCCGGATGAGGCGCACCCTTGGATGCCGCTGGTTCTGGCATCAAATTGCTCGATCTTTGAGTTTACCGCTCGCCCGGTGGAGAGCACGGACCGCTACGGCTCCCCCACCCGCTGGTACTACGGCCAATGGTCCCGGGTCAATTTCGCCCCCGCCGATCCCTCCAGCCGCGGCTCCGTGGCACGAGAGCAGTTTCATACCGGTGGTGATCAGGCGCGGTGAGCCGGGGGTAGGGACCGCCTGACTTACCGCCGATCTATACGAATGTAATCGACCAGCGCCTCGGCGGAGTTCCCGGTGTTGTCGGAATCACTCATGATACCAATAAACGCGGTATCCGGCGGGCTGCCTCCGAAGAGCCGCTGGTGATCAGACCGAACGTCTACCTCTACCGTTCTCCACCTGGTAGAGGGTGGGCGATCCTCCACCGGTACGATCTGAATACGATCGGTATAGGGAATCGGAAACGAAGCCTCTTCGTGAGGGCGCGCAGCCCACGCATACATAATCGCACTTGTAGGGGGAACCTCACCGTGGCGGCGCTCCTCGCGGGCGGCCCATAGACGCAGCCACCATGGCAGGTCCTCCAGGGGATTCCGAAACGAAACCACGATGCGAATCGCCGCATCTTCCAAGCGGCGCCTGCTTAAATCCGCGCCCGCTACCCCGTCTACCAGCTTCCACCGCCAGCTCAAAACTGAGGACTCCGTGAAATCAACGGGCTGCTCCAAAATGATCATCGACGATCCGCCGGCGGTGCGAACGCTCAGGTGAGACGATCCTCCCGCACTGACTACGGGTTCGAACGTGCTGGCGCGATCTCCCTCTTGAAATAGCACTTTCCTCCAACCGGACAAATCCGAGAAATCGTTGACATCCACCAAAGATTTTGCATGGAGACCGGCACTGAGTATCAGAGAAACAGCAAGGAGCATAAGCAGACGCATGGACCCATCCTTATCGTTTGGTGCAACACAGGGAGTTGCCGAACCACTGTGTGAGACGATTATATTGAGGTATGGTTGTGGAAGCTACACCATATATCGCCGCCAGGGCGGCGAGAGGCACCTCGCGCTTCGACACCGTCCCCATGACGGGGTTCTACCCGCTCTACGACGGGGACGAAGATCAAGTGGACCGCATTGCCCCAATCTCCCGAATCGCGTTCCAGCGCGTCATTCCGCGCTATCGGCTCTCCTCCAGCGCTACCCGCGACACGGGGCTGGGCCCCGCCTTCTACGATGTCCCGGTCTATCGCGGTGGGCCGGCGGCCACCTCGCCATCCCCCCACGGCGTGGGTCGCACTGGCGACCCGGACCGGACCGGTACGGTGAGCGCGGCATCCGTCTCCACCCATCGACAACCCGCCCCTCTCTACCCGTGGCAGGGTGAACACGTGGACCTGCTGGTGTAAAGCAGAGCGAGAGACTACAAACGGCTACTGCTTCACGGTTTCATGCGGTGCCCCAGCACCGACTTCCAGTGACCGAAGGCGTCTTCATACGCCCCGGCCGCGGCGGCATCCGGCTCGATTCGCTCCCGCAGGTCGAGCCCGCTAAACGCCTCCTCCGGTGAGGAAAACAGTCCCGCTCCGTAGGCGCCTCCCCGGGCGGCGCCCTCGGCGCCGTCGGTATTGTACAACTCCACCGTGGCCCCGGTCACCGTGGCAAAGGCGCGGCGAAAGAGCGGGCTCAGAAACATGTTGGCGTGGCCGGCGCGTACGGTCTCCACCGAGAGCCCCATGCCCCGCATGATCTCCAGGCCGTAGCCCAGGGCGAAGACGATACCTTCCTGCGCCGCCCGCACGATATGCGGCCGCCCATGAATATTGAAGTTGAGCCCCTGCATGGAGGCGCCGTAATTGACGTTTTCCAGGATGCGCTCCGCGCCGTTGCCAAAGGGCAAAAACGTGAGCCCCGCGCTGCCAATGGGAGCCTCTTCGGCCAGGGCGTTTACGCGCTCGTAGGGTACCGGACCGCCACTCGCTCCGGGGAGCGGATCCAGCACGTTCTCCCGCACCCAGCGGTTGAGAATCCCGGTGCCGTTGAGCACCTGCAGCACCCCGTAGCGCGCCAGGTCTTTGCGGTGATTTACGTGGAGAAAGGTGTTGACCCGGCTCTTTTCATCCCACACCGGCGAGTCCACCACGCCGTAGATCACGCCGGAGGTGCCGGCGGTGGCGGCGATCTCCCCCGGATGCAACACGTTCAAGGACAGCGCGTTATTGGGTTGGTCTCCGGCGCGGTAGGCCACCGGCGTCCCGGCGGGGATTCCCAGCTCTCCGGCCACCGCCGTGTCCACGCGGCCGTGCTCGCCGAAGCTCTCCTTCGCCTCAGCCAGCATCTGTTGGTCGAACCCAAAATGGTCCACCAGAAAACCGGCAGGTTCGTCCTTTTGGAAATCCCAGAGGATTCCCTCGGACAGACCGCTCATGGTGGTCATGACCTCGCCGGTGAGGCGGTAGCCCACGTAGTCCCCGGGGAGCATGATCTTCCAGATCTTGCCGTACACCTCCGGCTCGTTGGCCTTCACCCAGGCCAGCTTGGCGGCGGTAAAGTTTCCCGGCGAGTTGAGCAGGCGCGGCAGCACCTTGGATGCCCCGCCCAGCGCCTCAAACGCCGCATCCCCATAGGACACCGCCCGGCTGTCCCACCAGATGATGGAGGGCCGCAGCGAGTTCCCGTCGCGGTCGATCGCCACCAGGCCGTGCATCTGGTAGGAGATTCCGATGGAGGCAACCGATGTGAGGTCGAACTCACGGCTGAGCTTCTGCGTCGCCTCAACCACGTAGCGCCACCACATCGCGGGGTCCTGTTCCGCCCAATCCGCCTGGGGTGCGTTGATCGGCATCTCCGTGTCGGGGGCGGAGGCGGAGCCCACGCGCTTCCCCGAGTCGACATCCACGAGACTCGCCTTAATCGACGAACTTCCAACATCCAAACCCAGAGCGTAGCGCGCCATGGTGAGCTCCTTTCAGCAGTGCCGGCCGCGCCGCCCGCCGCCGGACTATTCGTCCGACGGAGGCACCGCCCCGGCCACCGCGTGTGTTTATGCGTTTGTGATCATCTCCGCCAGGCGCTCGGCGGTAAATCCGAGGTGCGTGGCGACATCGTTACCGGGTCCGCTCTCACCGAAGCGATCGATGGAGAGGATGCGCTCCCGCGGTGCCAGGAACTCCCAGCCCTGCCGGATTCCGGCCTCGGCAACCACCACCGGCACTCCGGCGGGGATCACCTTCTCTTGTTCGGCTCGGTCCTGCGCCTCGAAGAGCTCGCGGCTGGGCATCGACACGACGCGCGCCTTTCGCCCGCTCTTCTTGACCGCTTCCTGCGCCAGAGAGACTTCACTGCCGGTGGCAACCACCACCACCCCCGGAGAACTCACATCGTCCACGACGTAGGCGCCGCGGCGCATGGATGCTTTCCAGTCGGTGTCCGCCTTTTTCAGCGTGGGCAGGCCCTGTCGCGTAAGCGCCAACACCGTGGGTCCATCGTGCTCGAGCGCCATGAGCCACGCCTCGTTGGTCTCCTCCCCATCGGCGGGGCGCA
>CAZNRF010000043.1:0-14127 GCA_964575075.1 uncultured Spirochaeta sp.
CCGCTGTTCTCCACGGAGAATCAGTTCGCTCCCGAGAGTGCTGCCGGAGATGGTGAGCACACCTACCGGGTTCGGGTCGATGCAGGGCAGATGGTTGAGGTCATCATTCGCAGTGAAACGGTGGACACCTACGTGGAGGCCGTTCTGCCCGACGGAGCGCGCGTGATCAACGACGATTACGAGGGGCTCAACGCGGGGTTTATGAGATTGATCTCGTCTGGTGGGGTCATGACGATCGAAGCGTCACCGCTTTTCGATGAGGGTCAGGGAGCCTATCAGGTGATAGTGCAGCAGGTGGGAGATGCCGAGCGCATTGCGCCGGGAGATTCCATCGCCGGTCGTTTTGACAAGACCGATGTCTTTGAGGGAGTGGCGGTAGACCGTTACTGGTTTTCCGGTTCTGCAGGGCAGATCGTGGTAATCGATCTTACCTCCAATGACTTTGACGCGTATCTGCGGATTCAGGACGAGCAGGGCCGGGAGTTCATTGACGACGACGGTGGATCCGGCCGAAATAGCAGGGTAAGTTACGCATTTGATCGCGACGGAATGCTCTCCATTCAGGCGTCGAGCTTTTCCGGAGACCAGGTGGGGCGCTACGAATTGCGGGTAGCGGACATCGGCACTCAGGAGCCGGTGGCTACCTACCAGGGAGAACTCTCCCTCACCAGTGACCGCGCCTATGACGGCAAGCGGATCGCCCGCCATGAATACGCCGGCACCGCCGGAGAAACGGTATCGGTGCACTTGCAATCGAGCTCGTTCGATACCCAGCTGTATATGAGTGGTCCCAGTGGTGAGAGTATCGCAGTTGATGACGACGGCGGTGGCGGAACCAACAGTCTCATTACGGTCACGTTGCCCGAAACGGGGCCGTACGCCATCTATGCGGTGCCCTTTCTCGACGGTACGGGGCCGTACCGTATATCGGTATATCGCTAATCCCGCTCCAGAATATCCGATAATCGGCGGTAGGTGGCACTCACGGTTTCCCGATACGCTTGGTGACCGGCATCGTCCAACTCATCGATCAGCTGTTCGACGCTTGCGAGGCTTTCATGAACGGCGTTGTAGAATCCGCGGTTCGGCTTGAACCAGTACTGGCCCTCGTCGGAGCTGTAGAGCGCCATAAAACCAAGCTGTGAGGTGTTCTTCTTGATCGGTGCCGGTTGCAGAACCAGATCAAGATGGCTCACGAGCTCCGGAAACTCGCGATCCACCGCAAAACTGCGTTTTCGGGGCCAATCGGCGAGCACCTCCAGTCGATCGCCGAGGAGGGGAGCTATCTTCAGTACCGCCGAGAGGCGCTCTCCGTTGAGTAACTGATACTCCCCGAGGGTGATTCGTCCTCGGAGCTTTCCGGCGTTTCCCGGAATTGCCGGACGCTTTCCTCGCGCCACGAGAGGGGCTAACTCGCCCCAGGGGAGAATGACGATCTTCTTTTTGCCCTTGTAGGGCACCATGGGAAAGGTGCGAGGCCCAATCTGAACCTGCCAGCGCGTCTCCTCCCCGGAGGTCTCGCGACGCCCCTCCTGGGCGCTGCCGCGACCGCCCTTTCCGGAGGTCTGGGCGTTCCGGCGGCTCTGCTGAAGTCCTTCGTATAGATCCGACGAGATCGATCGAAGCCACTCCTTTTGGAGGGGCGAAACGCTGCGAGCGTAGGTCCTGCTGGTCCGGACGATCTCACCTGCCACGATAAACTGTGGCGTCTCCCGAAACAGACCTGACCCGGGGTGAATCTGGATTCGCTCCGCCGTGAGACTCTGATAGATCCCTTTACCGGTGTGGACACAGACAAACTGGATGAGTCCCCGGGCGATCGCCGACAGGTAGTCAGCATGAGATCCTCCACCGACGATGGGAACCTCCAACTCCGATACGATCTCCGCAAGCTGTTGTTTGACGTTGGCGATCTCTCCCATGGTGCGCGGATCGAGGTACCGGCTTTCGCAGAACCGCTGCGCGTCAGGGGCATCGGTATACGCGGCGAACAGTCGCAAATAGCTGACAAAGTCTCCCTGTTCGTCTCGATAGCGATGGTGTGCTTTGCGCGCCTCTACCTCTTCGCCGGGAGGGAGTATGAACGGCGTCGGCGAGGTGAGAAATGAAACCGCGATGAGAATCTCCTCCATTACGTCGGGATAGCTGTGGATCGCTTCTACGATAATGCGCGAATGCCGGGGGAGGAGTGGAAATACTGCCATCATGCGTCCGATTGCGGTGAGCGCCCGGTCCTCGCTGATCGCATCGAGCAGGCGGAGTGTTTCTACGGCGCCGAGAATGTTGCCACGGCCGGGACTGGATATAAAATCAAACTCTTCGAAATCCCGGATTCCCAACTCCGCCATTCGCAGTACCACTTCTGAGAGGTCGGTCCGGTAGATTTCATCTTCTTGGAAGAGGGGGCGATTCTCGAAGTCCCGCTTGCTGTACAATCGGTAGCAGCGGCCCGGCCGGGTGCGGCCGGCGCGACCCTTGCGCTGATTCGCGCTGGCCTTGGAAATCGGGCCCTCCACCAGGGCTGAAGTATAGGTTCTGGGGTTGTAGAAGTTGGTCTTGGACAGTCCGGAGTCGATAACCGCCGTGACGCCGTCGATGGTAATGCTGGTCTCAGCGATGTTTGTTGCCACCACTACCTTCCGTTTACCCTTTGGCGGGGGAGGGAAGACGGCGTCCTGCTCCGCTTTGCTCAGCCTCCCGTAGAGCGGCAGAATGTGCAGCCCCTTGCGTATGGGAAGGGAATACAGGCGCGTGATCGTGTCTTTGATCATCTGCTCACCGGAGAGAAAAATGAGAATATCCCCGGGATGCTCTTCGTCGACGATGCGTTGTACGATATTCACGACCCGATCCACGATTGCATCATATGCGAGCTCCCGGGCCTGCCGCTGACTGACTCCTTTCGATCCGCGACCACGTCCCCCGGAAGCGGCGGAAGCGGCCTCCTGGACGTCCTCAACGTTGGGGTTATCGTAGATTACCTGCACCGGATACATCTGCGTCTCAATACGCACGACCGGGCAGGAGTCGAAGTACTGGCTGAAAATATCGGCGTTAATCGTCGCCGAGGAGACGATGACCCGCAGGTCAGTCCGCAGTTCGAGCGCGCGTTTCAGCAGCCCCAACACGAAGTCGATGTTGAGGCTCCGTTCGTGGGCCTCATCCACCATGATCACACTGTAATCACGCAGATACTCGTCGTTTTTGATCTCCTGAAGAAGAATACCGTCGGTCATCACCTTGATACGCGTATCATTGGTGGTACGGTCATCAAAGCGCATCTTGTATCCCACCAGACCCGGAATCGTTGCATCAAGCTGGTTCGCGATGAATTCACTCACCGAGACTGCAGCGATCCGTCTCGGTTGGGTTACTCCGATCGTGCGCTCAGCAGAGTAGCCGGCCTCGTGAAGGATAACCGGGAGCTGGGTGGTCTTACCACTTCCGGTGGGACTCTCTACAACCACCACTCGGTGGGATTCCAGAGCGGCCAGTATCTTTTCTTTCTGCTGATAAACGGGAAGTTCGCCGGGATTCATACCCGGCATTGTAGGCCACGGTGACGGTATCTACAACCGTGTTATTGCCCGCAGATCGGACGGACCGCCTACGCTTCCCGATAGCGGTCGAGGAACGCCGGGGTCAACGCCGAGAGCTCAACGCCATCGAGATTCGTTCGAGTTGCCAATACGCGGACGTTCACCGTACCTGCCTCATACTCCTGCCGACCACAGATGACGGCAAAGGGTATGCGCTTCCGTTCCGCAAACGCAAACTGCTGTCCAAGCTTCCGCTGATCGGGGTATACCTCGCAGCGGATCCCGCGACTTCTGAGGGTCGTTGCGATCGTGTGATAGTGGCTGAGGAGCTCTTGGTCCTGCATCGTCACGAGCACGTCGGCGGACGCCTGGGAACTCTCGGCGATTCCCAGCTCTTCGAGGGCGGCGATAAGTCGGTCAAGACCGATCGAGGCTCCCACCCCGGGCATCGATTCTTTACTATACAGGGAGATGAGATCATCGTAGCGGCCGCCGGAGCAGACGGATCCGATATTCTCGACACCCTCCAGAAACGTCTCGAAGACCACCCCGGTGTAGTAGTCCAGTCCGCGGGTGATTGAGGGATCTATGACAACATCGCCGGCAAGTTGCATATCTTCCAGGGCGATCGCGATGCGACGAAGTCGTTCCGTCTCGGGGGTAGCGCTGCCGAGGAGTCCCTCCATCGTGTCTATGACCTGAGCCATTGGCCCGGAGGCGCTGACGAAGTCCAGGACGCGGTCCGCCGTGTCCGCGCCTACGATTGTACCGAGTTCCTCGCGGGTCGCGTCGACGCCCACCTTTCGCAATTTGTCTACCGTCCGAAGGACCGCTTCGCTGTGTTCACGCACATCGTACCGCTCCAGGAGGCGATTGAAGACGCCTCGGTGTGAGACGTGAATCTTCACGCCGGGGACGTGAAGTTGCCGGAAGCTGTGGTGCATCATCGTTATGATTTCCAGATCCGCCGATGCGGAATCGGTACCGACGATGTCAAAATCGCACTGGGTGAACTCGCGATATCTGCCCCGTTGGGTGTTCTCACCACGGAACACCTTGCTGATATGGTAGCGCTTGAACGGGAGGTACAACTCGTTGCGATGGAGTGCCATATATCGGGCAAAGGGAACGGTCAGATCGAAGCGCATAGAAACGTCCCGTTTGCCGTGGTCGGTGAAGCGATAGACCTGTTTGTCTGTTTCTCCACCCCCCTTGCCAAGGAGCACTTCGGTATACTCGAGGATCGGTGTATCGATCGGCTCGAACCCGAATGCCGCGAAGCTGTCTTCGAGGGTTCGGATCAGAGACTGCCGAAGGGCCTCTTGGTGAGGAAGGAAATCGCGGAAACCTTTGAGAATACGTGGATCAATGGACATAGGCCTTAGTGATATAACGGATCGCCGTTGCCAAGCAATACGTGTATTCTTGGAGCTATGACAGTTGCGGAACAACAGCGGCGCGAACAGGAAGAGTACCAACGTATCCTCCCGGAGATCGTAGCGGGGATTCGAGACAATGAAGAGCGGGTGGCCCTGTCACTTCGGCTTTCGGAGCGGGCGGAGCATGCCGATCAGAAGCTCCTCTACCGATGGATTCAACTCACCGAGGAAAAACTTGAAGCGCAACGACGACGGGATGCGGCGGTGCTGGCCGGGGCGATGTGGGTCGGCGTGCTCTTCGTGGTCGTCCCGGTGGTCGGGGTTCTTCTCGGACGATTCGCTTTCGCATCATCCCTCGTGATCATCGCGGTAACGGCGGGGAGCGCGGCGGCAGTTGCGGCCGCCCTTCGGCTGCGAGGGGTCACGCGGCGGGCGTATCAGCGCTGGGTAGACCACGAACTCTCCTAGTCCTCCCGTGGCATCGGTAGTGCAGGATTCGGGAATGAGTGGATTCTTGTAGTATCGCTGTGGTACAGTGCCCGCCTGTCATGAACATGGAGGCCTTTATTCTCGGAGTGGGTGGAACGATGCCGCTCCCGAACCGACATCTTACCTCGGTCCTGCTCCGGCGCGAGGGGGAGGTGTTTCTGTTTGACGCCGGAGAGGGAACGCAAGTCAGTCTCAGGGCGCTTAATCTCAAGTGGAAAAAGATCAGCGCGATTCTCATATCCCATACGCATGCGGACCACGTCACCGGGTTGCCGGGGATGCTGATGCTCTCGAGTCAGGTGGACCGGGAGGAGCCCCTGTACGTGATCGGCCCCCCGCGAATTGCAGAGTACGTCGAAAGCAACCGCGCGGCGCTGGAGATGTATATCAACTTCGAAATCCGGGTGCGTGAGATCGAAGATCCCCGGCAGCCTCAGCCCGTGTTTCAGGGTGATGGGTATTCGATTCACGCGTTTCCGCTGCGGCATTCTCGCGTGTGCGTCGGATATACATTGGTTGAAGAGGATCGGCCGGGTCTGTTCTTTCCCGACCGCGCCGAGGAAGCGGGGGTACCCCGGGGACCACTGTGGTCGCGGCTTCAGGCCGGTGAATCGGTGAATCTATCCGATGGCCGGACCGTATCGCCCGATCAGGTGATGGGGCCGTCTCGAAGAGGGCGCAAATTCTCCTATATGACCGATACGCTCCCGCTGGACAGCGTGCTACCCCATATCGCCAATTCTGACGTTCTGATTAGTGAGGGAATGTTTACCGAAGAACACCGTGAAACCGCGCGTGCCAAGAAGCATATGACCGCCGCCGATGCGGCCCGGCTTGCGATGCGCGCGGGGGGCATCGGACGGATGGGACTCATCCATTACAGTCCGCGATTCACCAACCGGCAGTTAAAGGATCTCTTGCGCGAAGCACAGGCGGTTTTTCCAAACAGCTTTCTGACTCGCGATCGAATGCATATCGATATTCCCTATCAGGAGGAATGACCGGAGATGTACTCCCGGTACCGCTGCGGGTCAGGCTGAAAACCGAGAATTCGCCCGGGGAGGGTGTGTGCTCGCCGGACCGCGCCGCGACATTCCTGGATGATGCGCTCCGCATCCACCAGCCGACCATTACGCGCGGACAGACCGCATACGAAGTCCGCATCGTGTCGAGCCCATGCGTGCCGCTCATCCCAGTAAAACGCCTGAAACCGCTCTACCTGGGCCAGCGCCTCCGGCAATGACGCGTTCGGGAGGATTACAATCGCTGATTGGGTATGTCCATTCTGTCCGCCGTCAAAGCAGAGGTCTGCGAACCGGAAGAACGCCAGGATCGTCTGTGCATTGTGATATGCCAGGGAGCCGTCCGTTACGTTCTGAAACTCGAACCACCCGACTGAAAGATCCTGTTCGTGAAATCCCGCCCGCTCCAGCTCCAGTGACAGGCGGTGCTCAAGTCCCGTTCGCGGGACGAGCCCTAAGCTTGGCGCATCATCAGCAGAAAACTCATCCTCGAAGGGGGGCGCCGCAGTTGGAGTGACAACCGGATTGGGTACGGTCCCCTCGGTGGGTCGCACCCGGCGCGTCCGCGCGGCGTGACCGGCGGTGTGAATCAATGCAACGAGGAGAACGGCGGCGATGAGCCCCAAAAATGCCACCAGGGTCTCCCGCAGAACCGAGTAGGCATTGCGCCGATCCAGTACGGGATATACCGCCGTGACGATCCGTCGGCCTCCGTCAGGAAGCTCAAACGACCTGGTGAAGCGCCGGTGCACAAAATCGTTGGTGCGAATCTGCGGGCTCGAGCTTTGAGCGCTCGGCATATACTCCAGCAGCTCCCCGTTTTGAGCCCACAGGTAGTCCACTCCAGCATCAAAGGAGTATACGCTCACCACCAAGGGATTCTCTGATCCGTTCCGTGCAGCGAGGCTTCGGGAGGTCTCACGACTTGCCTCCGACACGGAATCCCGGCGCCATAATTCTGTTACCTCTTCAGAGAGCGCAGCGAATTGCCGGGCGGCGCGTTCTTCCTCGGTGGACATGACTTCCCCGAGTCGCCAGAAGAAGAACACCGCGATGAGGACCAGAGCGAGAATCGCGGATAGGAGATAGGCTCGGACGAGAAAACGACTCATCTCAATGGTATTATCGGTTGTTCTGGAGGAAAATAAAAGCAAAACCCGGCCTTACCCGCGGGAAATCCGTTGTACCACCCGCTGTATTACCTCGATACCGGTGTGTGCAGCGGCGACGGCCGCCTTCTGATCCTCTTCACCTCGCAGGGCCTGTAGCACTTCTATCGGGGCGAGATGGAAAAGTATCTCACGCTGATCGGTGCTCCAGCTTCCCGATTCTGCCATCTCTCGCCACCCCCGAAGGACGCGATGGATGTGAGCGATGCGCTCAGACCGAGGTGGCCGGGGTGTCATCCGGCCAATCCTGGCGCGGGACTCCGATGGACTCAGAGATCGGCTCCGGTCTGCTCCTCCGGCGATCAGCGATGCCACCGCACCCGAGGCCTGGTGGAGCGCGAGAATCCGGTTGATTTCCGGAAGAAACGCGTGAAGGGCCGGGGAGCGGTAGCCCACCACGCCGTCGGCGAGCCGGTGCGCATAAGGTGATGGGCGAAACGTTCGCTCTGCTCGAATCGAAAGCTCCGGCCGCAGACGGTGCGCCCAGGCTGCGATGAGCCGGTCGTTGGGATGAGGACGAGCGTGGCTAACAAGGCCTCGCGAAACAAGATCGACCCCGGCAAGATAGAGGTTGCTCTGAGGAGAGGTCCGGTGCACCATGTACAGGGCGGTAGCGGTCACGGTGGGCGCCTCCGGAACTGGTTGCCACGCTTCATGGTCTGCATGGAGTTGATCGGCGAGGGAACCCGTGGCAAGAAACCCGAAGAACTGCCCGTACGAGGATTGCAGTAGCGCGTACGGCACGGCGGCGGAGGCGGTTATTGCCACGGTAGCGGGGGTGCCGTACGGAGACGGTGCGTGCGGGGTCAGATACCGAGCTGCCCAGTAACCGCCGTCGGTGTGAACGACGATCTCGGGACTGATTCCATAGCTGCGCAAGGCAGCCCATGCAGAACTGGTGGTGGCGAGAAGGCCCGGAAACGCGGCTCGTCCCGCCGTTAGAAGGCGTTCCAGACTGGGCCCGCTGGTAGCCAGGGTAACGTCACCCTCCGGCACGGTGATCTCCCGCCGGTCGTCTATAAGGACGGCGGAACGTACCGAATTTGTCAGCCACCTTCGTCCAAAGGACCCAATGGTGGCGATTTCGGCGGATGCGGTGCGAACCGCGTCCAGGACCTCCTGCTGCGCAGCGGCAACGATCCCGGGAGCGGCGCGTCGTCCTGCTTCCCACGTGACCAATTCCAGCGTGGCGAGGTCCAAGGGAGGTAGCACACTGCGCATCCAGCGTGAAAGACCTCCGGTGCTCAACATCGTGAGGTCGAGCTGGGGACCCAAGTAATCAGCCGACACCGGTCCCAACAGCGCGGCGAGGACCGTGAGTTCCGGATAGTTCGTGGCGATCGCGTTACTCAGGTACGGAAGCCCCTCGCCTATCACCACCACCACCCGGGTTTTCCCCGGAGAAAGGGTTAGCTTCTCCCGGTGTCGGTCAGCCTCACGGCGCGGGTCATAGCGGGAGTGAAGATAGACTCCGTTGAGGCGCAGCGTCTGTGCCCCGCTGCGACTGGGTACGAGCTCACGTGTCACGCGACAATTCGTCGGCGGAACGTTCCTGGAATCCAAGGGGAGGGTGAGGTCCGATTCCGAAGAGGTGAGATAAGGTTTGCCCCACCAAATGAATCAGGAGTTGTGAATCAAGCGGCGGGTGAACGTGTCCGAGTAAAATTACCCGTCCTGGGCCAAGGTGGGCAACATCATGGGTGGCTGAGGCCAGAAGGGCCACGGTATCCACCATGTCTTCCAACAGTCTGTCCCGATCCAGATGGGGGTGAATATCGATAATCGTCTCCGCGATCGGATCAAGATCGGTCTCTACCAGTTGCAATTCCCGGGTGCCCCGGCTTTCGGAAAGTCGTCTGATCGTATCGGGAATCTGATGGCGTTGTAGTACCACCGATCGGGAGCGATTTCCCATCGGCCGCTGGCGACCCTGAAAGAGCAACCGTCCGGCGCTGTCACTGAGCGCCCCAAGTATCACGTCCAGTACGGTGGGCTCCAAATCAAGGATCGGGGACTCAAACACGATCAACGTGGCCAGGAGCTGCTGGTGATGAAAGAACGGAAACAGGGCAAGCCGTGGAGATTTGCGGTAGTCGCCGCGTGATAGCCGGTCAGCAAAGAGCTCGCGCTGCTGACCCGCGAGAATCCGTACTCCCTTGTGGCTGAGCAGTTCATGGAGCTCATCATCGGTGGCGCGTAACCGAAGCGTGCTGGTACGATCGAGACCGGCTGTTGCCAGCGGAAGGTGTTCTCCTTCCGTCGCCGGCACCAAGAGGGCTCCGCGCTCCACCGCGAGATGCCGGTGCAGCAACGAAAAAAGATGGGAGGGGGTGGTAATGCCGTAGAGCCGTTGTACCTGTAGTTCTTTTAGGAGCGCCCGCACCGCGGCTCCCGCATCCACCGCGGTGCCACTGGAGGTGAGGACGATGTTCTCGTCGTCAAAACCACGCTCAGCCTCTTCAGGCTTCCGCGAATCCCGGAGTGCGAATGCCCGGGCAAACACCGAATCCTGTTGAGCGGGGCTGTTGAGACGGTCAATAAGGTCCATCAGACGCGCTCCATGAGTTACGTCTCGAGTCCCAGTTCCTCAAAGAGCTTCTTGTACACCTCGAAGTGTTCCGAATGGGCGAACTCTTCGATCTTGTCGTCCGGGAGTGCTTCCAGCAACTGATCCATGTAGCTCAGAACTGACCGAATCTCCTGTTTGAGATCGTCCGGGAGATCGGAGATTGAAGCGGCAGACTGTGCCGATCGGTGATCCTCATCCGGTTCCGGTACGGGCACGCTCTCCGGACCAGTGGAGGCGGAGTCAAAATCGCCTTCCAGGAGCGCCTCATGCTCACCCGTATCGATCTCATCTCCGTCAATGTCGTCCAGCTCGATTTCGATCTCGTCCAGATCCTCATCTTCAGCGGGAGCAACCTGGTCACTGGCCTCATCGACCGGTTCTGACGTCTCGTCGAACTCTTCATCCAACTGAATGCCACTATCGGCAGACGCGATATCTTCCTGCACAGCGGCAGCGAACTGATCGAACCCTTCCTCGTCGGCTTCGGGTTCTTCTTCGGCTTCGGGTTCCTCTTCAGCTTCGGCTTCCTCGTCGGCCTCGGGTTCCTCGTCAGCTTCGGCTTCCTCGTCGGCCTCGGGTTCCTCTTCAGCTTCGGGTTCTTCTTCGACTTCGGGTTCTTCTTCGACTTCGAATTGCTCTTCAACTTCAGGCTGTTCTATCGGCTCCGCTTCACCTTCGAGGTCTATATCATCAATTTCCAGTTCATCGAGATCATCTACGTCGGCTTCCAGCGCGTGTTGGTCTAACTCTGCGGCGCTTTCCTCGGCGGCGGTCTCAGCACTTTCCTCAAGAATCCCAGAGGTGTCGATCTCCTCCACGGCAGCGGACGAATCGTCGTCCTCTCCTGGGGACGAGGTGTCGTCCTCTATGTCTTCCGGGGCGGCGCCATCCTCTACGTCGGTTGCGTCTAGGTCGTCGATTCCGTCTATGTCGTCCAGATCGATCTCGAGATCGTCGGAGGCGTCTTCGGTTTCGTCTTCCAGACTGTCGATGTCGGCGAGTTCGCTATCGATATCCATCTCGGCGAGCTCATCCACTGCGGACTCGTCCCCTTCAAAGACCACGGAGTCACGGTCCACCGGCTCCAGCTCGATCGAATCCACCTCATGGGTGTCGATCTCCTCGGCTGTCGCGTCCGGTTCGACGATGAAATCATCTTCCAGTTCAACCGCTTCGCCCGCTTGCTCGGTGAACTCGGCGGTATTGAGAATATTGTCGAGTTCATCTCCCGTGAGGGCGATCGTCTCGTCTTCCTCATCTTCGAAAAAACCCGTTCCCGTGGCCAAAGAATCCTGGCCAACCTCGTCCGTATCCACCACGTCGACATCAACGTCTTCTTCAGAATCAGAAGCAGAAGCAGCTGGCGAGACATCGAAGTCCTCGTCAGGCTGATCATCTGCGGTAGCTGCGAGTTCCGCCGCGGAGGTTCCCGCGCCACGGAGGGCCGCCTTCAGCTCGGCAAGTTCTTTCTTGATGTCGGTGAGTTCCGTCTGGATGCGTTCAAACGCTTCCCGTTCTTGCAGGTCCATTGACGCTGGTATAGCACTTTCCGACTCATTTTGCAAATCCGATTCGTCGCTAAGGAATTCTTCCTCATCCGGGGATATGGTATTGCCCGGAGCAACACCTTCGATATCAATTCCCTGCTCTTCGGGAGTGAAGTCGTGCTCGGATTCATCCAGGGAGTCAACTTCCAGTCCCGGCAATTCTTCGGTGCTATCCTCAACCGCGATATCATCCAATGATAAGTCGTCCAGTTCGCCGTCAGATCCGGGAATGGAAGAGTCGAAATCGTCTGGTTGCTCTTGTTCATCCGTCTCGGGGAGGGGAGACGTTTCAAGATCGAGTTCCTCGAAGTCATCGGGGAGCTGTTCTTCCAGGGTGTCGAGGTCAAAATCGTCCGATTCATCCGATTCATCCGAGTCCTCAGGAAGCGCCTCGAACGGATCAGGGTCTTCTTCGGGCACTTCGAGGTCAAAATCGTCAAGGGAGACGAGGTCCTCTCCGTCCGGGCTTTCCTCTTCGATGACGAGCTCATCCGAGGTATCACCCAACGACGGTGCCGTCTCCACCTCGGACGATCCATCGGGTTCCGTCGTGGGAGCGTCTTCATCATCGCCGAAGTCAAGATCATCGAGACTGATGTCGTCGAACTCGTCCAGCGAGGGCATCTCTGCGATCTCGACGTCACTCAGGTCGGTCGCACCTCGACCCGTCTCGCCCTGATCGGTGTCATCTATCGGCTCGGAATCCTCTGATAAGTCCGAGAGCGAATAGTCTTCGTCGGCTTCAACGACCTCTTCCGGTCCCGCCTTTACCCAGACTCCGTATCGCTCGAGCTCTTGATCCTGCATCTCTTCGTCTCTCAATTCATCCATGTACGCGCTCCCCCGCCGGAGAAATGGCTTCTCCTCATATTATGTCGGAGAATTCCAGTTCTGGGTTAACCCAAAATTACCAACTCCACGTGGTCAGTGCAACTCAACACGGACCGACTCTCGCATATCTAAAGCTTATCACTGGTTGGGCCGTATTGAAGTAGTAATGAAACTCTGGTCTCTGGTGATTGCAGCGCTCCTCGGGGTTGCCACGTATTTACTACTCGAGCTGTTCTTCGGGAGCTATGGCTTTGTAGCGTATGACCTGATGGGGGAATATGTCGAACTTTCGAGTCAGGAGCTACAGGAGTTGGAGGAGCGGCATGACGCGCTTCGAGATCAGATCCGCCAACTCACGACCAGCCGGGAGACGATTCGCCTCGAGGCTCGTGATTCTGGTCTGGTGGGGTCGGACGAGTACGTGATTCGCATCGACGGGCGGGAACCTCGGCCCCGTCACCGCTACTCTCCCGGATCATTGCCGCCGGTGATTCCCCGCACACGGGATAACCGACCGCTCTTTCGGTCGATTGGTGTGGCGGTGGCCTTGGTGTACATCCTGGTAGATACGCTGGCGTTTCAACCCCATCCGGCGATCCTTCACCGGCGCCGCCGGGGTAAAAACTCCGAGTGGGATGTAGAGGTCGAAGGCGAAGGGATCCAGATGTAGAAACCTGGGACGCCGGGGCCTATCACGTTATCGTAGCGCCCGGCACTCCAGATAGTACCGCTTGTCCCGCGCTTCCCCCAGGGAAAACGCTTTGCGCGGTAGTGCTCCATCGCGACTTACGGTGGCAAACAGCTGACTTCGGTCCAGTTCCGGAAGAATCACCGCCATCGCTTCATTCCGCTCCGCCGCGGTCACCACCTCTTCGAATCCGTGAACATAGTCGACTTCATCCACGGCGGCCGCCGAAATCGCGGCGTCGGCCACCGCAACCGGCAGTTCTCCATCTGCAGGAAGGGTGAGGATCCCGGCTTGGGTGGGGCCGATAAACGCGATCTCTCGGGGTGCGAGCCCCTCATAGGCGATGTGACCGGCGATCCGATCCACCGGAAAGCTGTGGAAACGGGCGTCACCGTGGTCCAAGAGGGCGTCGAGAACGTCTTTCTCGCTGCCCGTGGCGAGCCGGTGAATCGGGTGGAAGGGAAGACCTGGATCATAGACGTTGACGAGTTCCACCAGACACCAGCGGCGAGGGTCGTCGGCGGCTACATCATTCTTTATCTCCTCCTAGAGCGCCTTCGCCGCCGCCAGGCTATGGTTTCCATCACCGGTGGCAAATCGAAACCCATACTGCTCCGGCGTCGGGAGCCGGGCTATGTCTGCTGTAAGCTGTGATGCCGCCGGCGAATCCTTCGGCACACGAAAACCCGCAACCGCTCCGCCGCCTTCCATGAGCTCGGTGGAATACAGTGCATCCAATGAGGACGCAGCGTGTTCCAGGTGCTCCATCACGGTGTTCTCCGGGTCGTCAAACAGCACGAGGACGTGAGGGCTTTCCAAGGAAGCGTCCCGCCGTACATCCACCCGGGCCGGCAAGCGGGCCGGAATCGTCTCCTCGCTGGCGCGAATCGGGGA
>CAZNRF010000044.1:0-14056 GCA_964575075.1 uncultured Spirochaeta sp.
TCTCTTTGGCTCAGCGTGAATCGGTGTGAACCCTTCGGACTCCATGATTGTGCGGGTGGCCCGGTCGCTTCTCAGACATATGCGCACCGTACCGATTTCCTCAGGACCCAATGCAGGTGTGAGCGAGAGCCAGTCACCCGATGCCGCCATAGCCGGGGGGATCACTTGCTGGAAACGACTCTTCCGACGCTTCCTGCACTTTCTCCTCACCCGACGCGCCGCCGGCGCGTTGCCTCAGCTTGTCGGTGACGTGTTCGACATTCTCCACGATCTGCGATGTAGCCTGGGCGTCATCCTCAATGCGAAGGGTGGTTATAACATGAGAATACGAGCGCCGGGTCGTCTCGTGAGCTCTTTGTATGACCGGCATGACTTCATCCCAGCTCCCTTCTACGGCGGTTCCCGAAGGGGTGAGCTGGTATGAGAGACCTGACGTCTTGATCACCTCTACCGCTTTGGCCACGGCATCTGCGATATGTGAGCCGGCGCCCACCGGAACAATCTGTAGTTCAATTAGCATGAGTCCTCCTTGAGCACTGCGGGCGGGTAACGGTACGCAACCTTGGAACGTGGCTGCCCTCGCGTGTACCCCTAAAACCTACTCACAGTGGTCGGCTATCGTGAAGTGGTAGGTGCCCCGCTGATGCTGCCGTCGGCCTGCAACGGCGGATCAAGAAAGGGTGACGAGTTCGCATCTACTGGCACCATCGAGCCCGCCGGTGTAGTCTATCAGCAGCGCGTATGATGGTGGTTCTGCATCTGGTGAACATCCTTGTGGCCCTTGTCTTGCTGGCTTTTCTCGAGAACCGACTGCGCCACATCAGTGACAAACGCCAGGAACACGTGGTCTGGGCATTTGTGACAGGGGGGCTGTTCAGTACGTTTCTGGTGCTCATTCTCTACGAGATGTATCCACCCCGGCTGGGCTACATACTCGGCGGATCAGAGGTGCTGTTCCATATCTTTGTAGTAGGTATGGTGGAGGAGACGGGAAAGTTTCTGGCCTTCCTGTTCATCGTTCACGTCGTTGGGCGAATACGGGAACCCCAGGACGGAGCCGTCTATGGGGCGGTTGTGGGACTCACCTTTGGGGTGGTGGAGAACATGGCGTATTTCAGCTGGTACCAGAGCTGGTTTCTGCTGATCCGGCCGTTCTTGAATACGCCAGGACACGCGATCTACGGTGCTCTCTGGGGTGGGATCTACTCACAAGCGATATATGCCAACCGAAATGATCGGGATGTGGGAACGATCCGCAACAGCGCCATCGGCATTGTGGTGGTCGCCGTCCTCCACGGAGTGTACAACGCCGTAACCGGGTTCCTCCCGCTGGCCGTTGCGATCAAGGTGGTCGGCCTCGTCGTTTCTCTCGTCCTTTTCAGAAAACTCGTCGAACTCTCGCCATACCGGGTGTATCCCCTCTCGGAAGCAACGGCGGCGGTTCGTGCGATCAAGCGCGGGCTGATGTTCAATCACAAGAGCCCGTACCTGAACCGGAACATGGGCCTCTACCTCATGCGCCGCGGCGAGTTTCGCACGGCCGCGGAACATCTCCGCGCGTCGGTGCCCCGCACGAAGGATCGGCGGCGCGTGCGCTTTCTGGCGGCCGCATGTGACACGATGTACGTTCCGGAATACCACGCCCACCGGGGGTTACGCATCGCCTGGTCCCGTCTCACTGATGATCAGCGGGCGCGCTTCATGACGCAGCTGGCGGCGCTGGTGGGGTCGGATCACCCGATCGTGGAGAACGTGAACGCCTTCATCACCGAGGCGTTCAAGCCACGGCACTACATGAAACCGGAAGAGATTGCCCGTAACGCCAAGATCAAACGTGTAGAGCGGCGGCATCCCCGGCCCTCGGGCCGATTGGAGAACGCCGTGGCAGAACTGGGTCCGGAGGAGCGGCGGCGCCTGGCGGAGAAGCTCCAGGGCTGAGCGCTCAAAATCTGATACATGATGCGCGACGCGTGACGCGTTACGCGTCACGCGTGCCACGGGCCACGGGCCGGACACCGCTTCGTTACCGCCTCGGTTCCCGGGGAGGCAGCTCAAAGGCTCGCTCCAAATCTTTGATTTCCTCGTCGCCGATCGCCACGACCCGTCCCAGGGCGTGGGCCATCAGCACCGATTCCGCGGTGTACTCCGCCACTTCGAGCCGGTCAAACGCCTGGAGTAACGAGCCGCCGGTGACGATGAGCGCTTCGTTGCGAATGAGAACGTTCGGCGTGGCGGGACTGATCGCCCCGGTCACCGCCGCGTACTGAGAGTACGACACCCCGTAGGGCAACTGTTCGATATCACGGAGAAGGATGTAGCTCTCCGGGATCACCCGGGAGTCGAAGGGCGCGTGGGTGACGGCAAAGGCCATCATCGCCGGAGGGTGAGCCACGATAATCGCGTTGAGCTCGGGATGCGCGGCGTAGATCGCCTCGTGCAAGCGGGCTGATCGGCTGGGTGGGCGGCCGGCCTGGGCGCGACCGTTGCGGATGAGCACCATGTCCGCCGGCTCCAGGAGCTTCCGGTCATACCCGTACGGGGTGATCAGAAACGATTGGTCGTCGACGCGGGCGGAAACGGTCCCTTCAGTACTGGTCATCAGGAGCTGCTCGTACGAGCGGTGCACGATGTCGGCGATCTCCCGTCGCAGTTCTTTCTCGCCGGTGGAGTACTCGTCGTGTTCGAAGGTCTCGATGACCGGCGTCTTTTTGTGCACCTCGGCGATCTGGTCGTCGCTCAGCAGCTTTACCTCTCCCAGGCGGGTGGCGCGTACTTCCAGGCGTGCGCAGAAGTCCAGCGTCTCAAAGCGCATAAACGCCTCGAAGATGTCGCTCCCCACCGTCACCGTGCCGTGATTTTCCAGCAGCACCACATTGGACCCGGTGGCAAACTGGTCGGCGATGTGGCGCCCCAGCTCCTCGCTGCCGGGGGCGGCATAGGGGACCACCGGGCATTCGCCGCAGATCAGGTACGCGTTGGGCACAACCCGGGTCTGCACCGGCACCCGCACGGCGGAGAAACTGACTAAGGTGGGGGGATGGGCATGGACGATCGCCTGCACATCAGGGCGGGCCGCGTAAATGGCGCGGTGAAAAGGATACTCCGAGGACGGTTTGTGGCGACCGTCGATCGTGCCGTCGGGCAGCACCTTCACGATATCATCCCGCCGCAGCGATCCCTTGTCGATGCCGCCCGGCGTGATCCACATCGCCCCATCCTCATCGAGGAGGCTCAAGTTACCGCCGGAGGTTGTGGTCATGCCAAAACGGTAGACGCGGTCCATCATCTCTACCAGGAGATCTCGCGGGTGTGCGATCCGGTGCTTAATGCCGGTGCGGTGATCAGTGTTCATGAATTCAGTGTCCGGGGGATCGGTGAGGGAGTCAAGCCGGTGGTCTTGTTCTCTCTTCTCGCCGCCACTACACTTGGGGCAGTTATGCGGACGTATGAATCGCTCTTGGCCCTTATCCAGGAACTTGAAGGTGATGCCTCGGAGCTTGAACGGGTGATGACGCGTAATCGTACCGCGTGGGAGCGGATCGAGCACGGCGCGGACGATCCGGTTGATTGGGGTGCGCTGGCGTTCACGATTCATACCGTATACGGCGTACTGGAAAACTATTTCCTGCGAATATCCAAGTATTTCGAGAATAACCTTCCGCCGGAGCGGTGGCACCAGGCGTTGGTGGACAAGATGGCGATCGATATCCCCGGGGTTCGTCCAGCGCTTATCCCCGATGCAACTCACAAGGGACTCGTAAAGGAGATTGTCAGGTTTCGTCATCGCGTCCGCAACCTGTACGGAGAGGATCTCAATCCCGAGAAGACGAGGCACGTTCAGCACGTGCTGGAAGCGTTCTTCGCCGATTTTCCGCAAGTACACCGGGAGTTCGTATCGAAGCTTCACGGAATCGCCGATGCCCTTTGATCCCCGTCCGTACGCCGCCGGCCTTCGTCGCCTCAACCAACGCGAACAGGAACGGACTGCGCATCGGGCAACGGAAGCACGGCGAGTTGCGGAGGAGCTGGCGCACCGTATCGGATCGCATGATCCGGCGGTGAAGTGCATCTACCTCTTTGGGTCGCTCAACACCGACACCCCACGCAATCCCGATTTCGATATCGACCTCGCCCTCGATGGGGGCGACGTTCTTCGGGCAATGGAGCTCGCTGAGGAATCGGCGTTCCCAGTGGACATCGTGTGCCTGCAACAGCTGCCGCCTCATGTGGTGCGGAAAATCACCCGCGACGGAACAGCGCTCTACCGTCGCTCCTGAGTAGCTTGGGAGTACGGGCCTCGCCGCTGGCGCACCTCAGGAACGGACCGCTCGCACCACCACGCCCTCGGTGAGATAGGGGGCGGCCGCCGCGGACGGCACGATGATGCCGTGGCCGGCGTTGGTGATCCGGTCTACCGGTGATCCCTCGGAATCCAATAGATCGAACTCACGGTCATGGATCTGCGTCGGTCCCTGGGAGGAGGCAGGGAGATACTGGATCTCCTGCCCGCGGTGGATCGTGTTCTTTACGGTGATCGCCCATCCCCCGGCGGCGGGTGCCTCCAATACTCCCATGAGACGGAAATCGGGCCCCGTACTCTCCCGGGCGGGGGAGTGTACCGTCTCGTCTCCCAGGAGAAACCCGGTGGTGTACTCCCGATGGGAGATGCGAAAGAGCTCCCGGCGATGGGCGGCCAGGTCGATTCTGCCGCCGGCGGCCGCATCGATGGCGGCCCGGTAACTGCGGGTGACCGCCGCGGTGTAGAGGGAGCTCTTCATGCGCCCCTCGATCTTTGCGGCGTCCACCCCCGCCGCCATAAGCTCCGCCACATGGTCAAAGAGCATCAGGTCCCGGGAGGAAAGTATCGTAGTGAAGCGGCCGTCCGCTTCTACGGGGATGTACTCCCCGGGCCGTTGCTCTTCCTCCAGGCGATAGTGTTCCACCGAGTACTTCCAGCGGCAGGACTGAGCGCAGTCTCCCCGGTTGGCGCTCCGTCCCGCCATAACATCAGACATAACGCATCGGCCGGAGTAGGCCATGCACATCGCGCCGTGGACAAACACTTCCAGCTCAAGTCCCGGCACCGCGTCCTTGATCGCCTTCACCTCATCGAGGGAGAGTTCCCGCGCCGGGACGATCCTGCTAAACCCCAGGCGGTGGTAGAGCTTGGCAGCAGCGGCGTTCGTGCAGTTGGCCTGGGTAGAGAGGTGAAGCTCCACGTCGGGTAAGGCGGCGGTGACGGGATCTATCAGGCCGATGTCGGCCAGGATCACCGCGTCAACCGGCAGTTCTTGTAACACCTCCAGCGCCTCCGGCAACCGATCCAGATCCTGCTGGTGGGCAAAGAGATTCAGCGCCGCGTACAGACGCCGCCCTGCGGGCGTGATCTCCCGAATCCGCGCCGCCGTCTGTACGGGATCGGTACCGAGGGTGTCTGCATGAGCCCGCAGACTGAACCCGGCAACGCCGATGTAGGCGGCGTCGGCTCCATACCGGTACGCGGTGGCGAGTTTCTCGAGGTTTCCGGCGGGGGCGAGGAGTTCCATACGCGCCGTATCCTACCCGGCGAAGCTGAGCCGCGTCATCCGGTAGAGGCGGCGCCAACAAGGCGTTTACGCATTATTCCCGGGTTTATTCACGCCGCCGGCACATACAGCTCAACCCATCTGCTTGCCGGCGTTTGCCTTCCACCGCCCCGGCAGCAATATATTAGATGAGATGAGAGGCGCCGAGGGAGCCGGGGAACGCCCGATTCAGATAGTTATTGCCGACGACCATGCCCTCGTACGGCGGGCGATTCGGGTGCTCATTGAAAACCGTCCGGGCTTTGAAGTGGTTGAAGATGTTGGAGACGGGGCTGAGGCGATCCGGGTATGCGCTGCCCACCGGCCGGATGTGGCGCTTCTGGATGTCAACATGCCAACCACCGGCGGGATCACCGCTGCAGCGGAAATCCGGTCGGCCTTCCCGGATGTCGGCGTAGTAATCCTCACCTACCAAATGCAGCTAAGTGTGATACGAGCGGCGCTTGCGGCGGGGGCCCACGGGTTCGTGCTCAAGAACTCTCCTGAGGAGGAGCTGTTCTCCGCTCTGGAAGCGGCCGTGCGAGGTGAGCGCTATATCGCGCAGCGGGCGGCGGAGCTGGTGGTGGATACCGTTTTGCAGACCGATCCTCCCGACGATGATGAAGCGGATATCGTCACGCTTCGCGGCATCAGCGTCCGGGAGCAGCAGGTGCTGCAAATGCTTGCCGAGGGCGTGTCGAACAACTCCATCGCCCACACCCTCAACCTGTCGGCGAAGACCGTGGAAACCTACCGCAGCCGGCTCATGCATAAACTCAAGGTGAATTCCTTCGCGGAATTGGTGCGCCTGGCGGTGCGTGGTGGGCTCGTTGATCGGGAGGGGTGAATGCCCTCAGGAGGTCGCGTATGTACCGTCCCGCCACCACTCATCACCGTGCCGCCCGGAACGCGGTAGCGCCACTATCTGTTTGGCGCTACAATAGCGGCTCATGAAACCGTCACCCGCAGAATCGGTCAGCGCGTCCCTCGTACTGGGGGCGTGTAGAACACTACTGCAGAGCAATTCCCCGCAGGCGATCAACGAGGTCTTGGGGCAAGTGGGTTCTGCAGCTCAGGTCGACCGCGTGTACATCTTTGAGATTACCCGGAAGGAAGGAGCTCAGGGAGGCCCCGTCTCGTACGCTTCTCACGTGTACGAGTGGAGCTCTGAGGCGGTGGAGCCCCAGATCGACAATCCGGAGCTCCAGATGATTCCCCTCCGTGAGGCGGGCTACGGCCGCTGGTTGGACGAACTTCAGCGCTCCCGTCCCATTGTTGGTGCGATCGCCGATTTTCCCGTTGAAGAACAACCGACCCTCGCGGCCCAGGGTATTCTCTCCCTGCTCGTCCTTCCCATTTTCGTAGGGGGACAACTGTGGGGGTTCGTAGGATTCGATGACTGTACCCACGGCCGCCGCTGGACAACCGCTGATGTTGATGTGCTGATCGCGCTCACGGTGGCACTTGGGCGCGCGTTGGTGGCGGACTCCGCTGACTCCGTAAACACCGCCATCGAGGTGTATCTCCAAATCGTGGGACGTCTGTTGCAGGTCCATTCCGTGCTCTTTGATGTAAACGAAGCGCAGCTACAACAGCGAGCGCAGGTACGTCTCCGGGTGGTGAGTCGTTCCTACCAGTACTTCTCCGGCCACTCCCTCAGTGAGCAGATCGATGCCCGGTCGTATCTTCATGCGCTGACTCCCCTTTTTCAGGACGTAATCAGCTCTGATTCGCGTGAGCCATCCACGCGGATCCTAATGGATATCGATTCCATCGCATTGGATATGCACCACAGCCTCGATATCGCGATCGTGCTCGGTGAGGTGATCACGATCGCCGGTGATCGTGTGTTTCCGGGTTCCCCCAACGGCACGCTGTTTGTGTCGGCTCACCGGCGTGAGGCCACCGTAGAGGTGACGGTTACCGCGGCTACCGCCGACGGCATCCCAATCGGCCGAGGAGATCTGCTGGACGGGCCGGCGGCGGCGCTACTGCGAGACGTGCGGGATCGCTTTAATCTCTCGGTTCCCGGCGATCCAATTGACGGACTCCTGATGCGCCTCACGTTTCCGATCGAGGGATAGACCTCCGATATTGCCGGTGGGGCAGCGTACCATGGCGCGCCGCACGCCGCACGCCGCAGGGCGGACGTCGCGCGCCGCAGGGTGGACGCCGCACGCCGCACGCTGTGTCTGGTCGCCCCTGTCAGTGTCAGCTCGCAGGATGTCAGCCTGCAGGTTGTCAGTTGGACAGGTGGGTCAGCAGAGCCCGAAAGCCCGCCAGATTCCGGTCCCACTCGAGCACGTAGTGCGTGGTGAGTTCAACAGTTACATTACGATGGCCGATTCGATAGAAATAGTCGTCGGCAGACCCGGTGATATCGTCTTCCTCGCCCGGTTCCGGCGGGTCGGGACGTTCCACGCGGTATCCGCTGGCATCACCGTACGCCTCGGCCAGGCGCAGTGATGGGTCCCATCCTTCCTCGGCCCCGCTGTACCACAGAAAGGCCCCGGCGCTTTGGTAGAACACACTGGCTGCCGGTTCTACCTCCAAAAAGTAGTCCCGTACGGCCCGCGTCTCCGGCTCACTGAACGGTTCACTGCCGGCATCCACAATCGTGTTGCGCCACGTTGACTGGGGCTGCCAGTTTCCGTCCCAGTTTCGATTGAGATCAACCCCGTTGGCGTTAAAACGGCCCGAGCGTGCATCTACGGCCGGAAAATCAAACTCCTCGAGGGGCGTGCCGCCGGTGACCGCGTGGAGTCCATCGGGATTCATATTATCTATGATATGCACCGTGAAATTATCCGGTAGCCGCTGCGGATCTTCCCGAAAATACGCGGCAAAGCGGCGAGCCAGGGCGATCGAATTGGCTTCATACCCCCCGTGAATACCACCAACGATGATCACATCCACCTCGCCGTCGCCGATTACCTGTACTCGGATCGGGCGGTCTTCGACGGAGCGCCCAATAACCCGGTCCTCAGCGCCGGTGAACGCCGGCGCCAGCAAGATCATGACGACACCAAGAAACAGCACCACTGGTAACACGCGTTGTTGCATGCCCCAAATATAGTAACGGCCGCTCCTCTTGACGATGTCCCATCAAGGGCCACACGTTTTTATATGGGAGGTCAAACGATGGGTTTGATAGGTGATTTCCTGGTGTTCTTTTTGGTATACGGCAGTCTGCACTACCTCTTTACCGAGAGGAAGCGACCCGGCCCGGCCGGTATTCCCCGCCCTACGCACATCGCGCTGCTGCGCAGCGCGGCAACCGCCGCCTTCGCCGGGGCGCTCTTTGTTCTGTTTATGGAAGTGATTGAAATCGTTTAGACGCTGAATGCGGGCGTCTTCAACTGTGAATGTGGACGTGGGCACCCGGGACTACCCGTGGTGCCGCCGGTGCAGCCGATTCTCGATGAGCCGGGCGCTCAGCGAGAGGCCTCCGGTGAGGAGCAGATACAGCGCGGTGATTGTGATCCACACCTCGAAGGTGCGGAAGGTGGCGCTCATGAGCTCGAGGCCCCGGAAGGTGAGTTCCTGAACGGAGATAACCGCTACGATGGCGGAGTCCTTCACCGTGGAGATGAACTGTCCGGCCAGGGCGGGGCCAATCGTCTTGAGCGCCTGCGGTAGGATGACGAACCGATACTGGTCCGTGCGGGGAAGCCCAAGTGAGTAGGCGGCCTCCGTCTGCCCCCGCGGAACGGACTCGACCCCGGCGCGGATAATTTCCGCCATGTAGGCGCCCTCGTACACGGCCAGCGTAAACACCGCCGATAGAAACTCGGCGAACCGCTGTGGCTCACTGAACAGCACCTGTATTGCTCTCTGGGTTCCGGGATCGGCGTTTCGAACCCATGTATCGATTCCCAGGGCCACCGAGAGCTGATTGCCCACGAAATAGAAGAAAATGAACACCAGCACCAGCGGTGGGGTGTTGCGCACGACCTCCGTGTATATTCTCCCAAAGAGCTGTCCCGCGCGATTGTGGGAACCCCGAAGCACCCCCACCACCACCCCGATGACCAGGGCGCCGATGGCGCTCCAGAAGGTGAGCCGGATAGTGGTGAGCACGCCGAGGATGAGGGCGCCCGGTATCGGGCGCCCGCTTGTAGCATCTCGCCGGAAGAGATACTGGGGAATGATCGACCAGTCCCAGTTGTAGACAAGGTCCGTCTGAACCCGCCGGATGAGAACGGTGACGCCCACAGCGATGCCCACCAGCAGCACCGCGTCGAGCGTCGTAAACTGTCTCCTACTGGAACCGGGTATCATTATTCGACCTGATCCGCCCAGTCCCGAGTACCAAACCAGTACTGCTTCCGTTCTGCCAGCCACCCCTCAGAATCAACAACGCGGATCCAGTTGTTGAAGTAGTTGAGCGTATCCACATCACCTTTTCGCAGCGCAAATCCAATCGGCTCCTGCGTAAACGTTTCCTCCAATGGCAGATACAGGGTATCCGGGTTATCCACCACCAGATACGCCGGGAGGGGGGCGCTTGCCACGATCGCGTCGGCACTACCGTTGAGCACTTCCTGGACCGCCTGCGTTTCCTGCTCAAAGAGCCTGATTTCCGCGTCGGGGAGGTAGCGCTCCGCCGCGGTGGCCGCCGTGGTTCCGAGGCGCGCGGCAATCACCGTATCGGATGTGTTGAACTCCTCCAGATCGGTGCGTCCCGGCACGTTCTCCGCGTTGGCGGCGATCGCAATTCCGCTATAGTCGTAGGGAATCGTGAAGTTGACCTGCAGATTGCGGTCGGGCTTGATACTCATTCCCCCGATAATGACGTCGAACCGTCCGGTCAGAAGGGCAGGGATAATCCCCGACCACTGTGTAGGCACAAACTCCACATCCACGCCCATGTCCTCGGCCAGCCGGGTTGCAACGTCGATCTCAAAGCCGATCAACTCGCCGTCGTTGCTCTGCATCGCCCACGGTACGAATGTGGACATGCCCACGCGGATCGTCCCTCGCTCAACGATCTCGTCGAGCTGGCTTGATGTCTGTTGCGCCTGCTCTGCGTCGCCCGACCCCTCCGCTGCACCGTCGGCTGCGCCCTCATCGGCGCAGCCGGTGAATACCAGAACCACCGCAAGCGCCACCATCAAAAGACCGTATCGTGTCTTTCTCATAATTTCCTCCTCTCTCTGTATATCCCGCCATACCGGCGGTTAAAGCACCTTACTCAGAAAATCGCGAGCCCGCTCTTCGGTGGCTGACTCGAAGAACTCCGCTGCCGCCGCGGTTTCGACCACCCGTCCTTCGTCCATGAAAACCACCCGGTCCGCCACCTCTCGGGCAAAGCCCATTTCATGGGTGACAACCGCCATCGTCATGCCTTCGTTTGCCAGTCCGCGCATCACCGCCAGCACCTCGCCGATCATCTCCGGGTCCAGCGCGCTGGTGGCCTCATCAAACAGCATCACCCGTGGACTCATCGCCAGGGCCCGGGCGATCGCCACACGCTGTTGTTGCCCCCCTGAGAGTTGGCCGGGATACGCGTCGAATTTGTCTGCGATTCCTACCTTCTTGAGAAGCTCCATCGTCACCTCGTTCGCCTCGGCGTCGGTTCGGCCGCGTACTCGCTTTTGGGCCAGGCCCACGTTGCCGCGCACGGTCATGTGAGGAAAGAGGTTGAAACTCTGAAACACCATTCCCACCTCGCGACGAATCTCATCGCGGTGAACTTTCTTCTTGTCCAAGGGGATGCCATCCACAACGACCCGGCCGTCGTCCACATCCTCCAGTCCGTTAATGCATCGAAGGAGCGTGCTCTTCCCGCTCCCGGAGGGACCGATAATACACACCACCTCTGACCGATGAATTTCGAGCGATACGTCCTGCACCGCTTGTATTCCACCGGGAAACGTCTTTGAGACGTGATCTAATTGTACGATGACCTCACCCAACGTTTTCATTACGGTACCCTCACCACCTTTTCAAGAAACGATGCAAACAGACTCAGGGCGATATTGATTACGAGGTAGATTGCCGCCACGGTGAACCAGATTTCGAACGTGAGAAACGTGTTGGAAACGGTGGCTGAACCACTCATGGTAAGATCCGAGATTGCAATAGTGCTCACCAGGGCGGAATCCTTGATCAGTGAGACCGCCTGGGAGATAAGGGGCGGGAGTATCTTGCGGAGCGCCTGGGGCAGCACCACAAAGCGGTACGTGTCCGGGGCACTGAGCCCCAGGGTGTAACTCGACTCCCACTGGCTGCGCGGAATCGAGAGTATCGCCCCACGAATTATCTCCGACGCGTAGGCCCCCTCAAACAGACTGAGCGCCAGCACCGCGGACCAGAACGGTGCTAATCCGACGATCGGGGCGAACACGAAGTAGATAACGAATAACTGAATAAGAAGGGGAGTGTTGCGTACCGCCTCCAGATACACCTGGGCGATCGCGTTGGCCGTAAACGAGCGCGACAGTCTGAACAATGCAGTGATAAGTCCGAATCCTGCCGCAAGAATCAGACTTATCCCGGAGATCTGTAACGTGACCCCCAACCCTTGCAAAAGCGGTCCCGCGGCGATTCCGTCGTCGGTAACGTGCAAGAGATACCGGGGCACCCGGAACCATGCCCAATCATACCGAAGTCCCCGTAGGCCAATCACCACTACCGTTACGGTGAGTCCCGCGAGCGCCAGAAACTGAACCGTCTCTAGGAGGCCCCGCTTGTGCTCACCGAGGAATCTGTAGGTTCGTTTGGCCGTGGGCCGGAGCAACAGCTTCATACGTCGGGTGAATGTACTGAGCAATACCCGGGTCGTAAAGTCAATTTTTCGCGAGATTTCATTCTTAGGGACGGGATGACGAGGGCCGGTGGCCGAGTGATCCCTGTTCAGTTATACTGCACCGTATGAATCTCGCCACCCTAGAAACCTCCACTATGATTAGTTTGTTGGGTTTTGGGAATCTACTTGTTCTGGTGTTTCTCGTGACGTACCGCGGTTTCGGGCACCGGTCAAGCGCGTTGGACTGGTTTATGGCGGCCCGGATCTTACAGGGTGTCGCCTGGATCCTTATCGTGGCTCGGGGGCAGTGGGCCGACGTCTTGAGCGTCTACGGCGGAAATATTGCATTATTGTTTGGGGTAGCCACGGAGAACATCGCCTTTGCCACCTACCGCGAGCGGTCACGGACGGTGGAGCGGCTGTTCTTGGGTATTGCCGCTGTGGGGACGGTGGCGTTCCTTCTGTTTGCGCGGACGCCTGCCCTGATTCTGGCGGTTGGGTCCAGTGCAGGCTTCGTCCTTGAGCTGCTCATCACGATAATCGTTTTCCGACGATTCCGGGAATCGCGGCTCCTCGGCGTACTGGGAGTTCTCCTGGGAGTGCTGTCGATCTCCATGCTCGTGCGCAGTGTTGCCGGATTCACCCTCGGCCTGAACTACACGGCAGTTCGGAGCGTATTGCAGTCGGCATTTTACTTACCGGTGTTTGCCCTGTTCCTCGCCGGCACTCCGGTACTCACCTTGTTGCTCAAAGAGGAAAACGAGCGAGAGGTACGGGAATCTCATGAGAAATACGACGTGCTGTTTCGGTCTACTCCATCGGCGGTGTTTCTCTCCGAGGCGGATACGGGGATCATCCTTGAGGCCAATCCGCAGTGCCTCGAATTGACGGGATATACCGCCCAAGAGCTCCAGGGGAAAACCTTTTCCGAGCTTGGCTTGTGGATGCCCGGGGAACGGGAGAACGCTGAAGCAACGTTTCGAGCGGCGGGTCGGCTCCTTGGGTATGAGATGCAGGCGCGCCGGCGAGATGGGCAGGAGCGGACGTGGATTGTATCTTCCAGTCCCGCACACCTTCAGGGGCGAACGCTTCTCGCGTCTACTATTCAGGACCTCACGCATCGCAAGGCATTGGAGACCCGAATCGGCGGGCTCCTCGCTGAGAAGGAACTCCTTCTCCGGGAGGTACACCATCGGGTGCGAAACAATCTGAATCAGATCGTGAGTCTGCTCAACCTTCATGCTGGTCGCAGTGGCGGGGCCGGCACGGACGACGTTTTCACCGATGCGGCAAACCGCGTTCACGGTATGCTGGCGCTATACGATCAGGTGTACTCCAATGAGAACTACACCAGCGTAACCGCTCCGGGGTACATGAAACTTCTTACCGATCGGCTGCGGGCTGCGTTTCCTATGGCGGAGCGTATCACCGTCGATCTCGAGATCGATGATGTGGAACTGCCGCCTCGCACCCTTGCACCGGTGGGGCAGCTGGTAAACGAGTTGTTCACCAACTCCATGGAGCACGCCTTTCAGGACCGAGCTAAAGGGAGCATCCGCATCACCCTTACGGAAGAGGGAGACGAGTTGCGTCTCGAGTATGAGGACAACGGAGTGGGTTTTGACCCTGCCGTCGTCGATGCAACCGGCGGTAACACCGGGGGTAACTTCGGAACGACGCTGATTCAGGCGCTGGCGGAGCAGTTGAACGCGACCTGGAGCCGTACCGGACCACCGGGTAC
>CAZNRF010000045.1:0-14055 GCA_964575075.1 uncultured Spirochaeta sp.
TTCGGGAGGTGAGCGCTCATGAGTATGATCGCACTGGTCATGACGGTGGCCCTGGCTCAAAATGTCGTGCTCGTACATCATCTCGGCATCTATCAGCTCTCCGCGGTGGTCCGAAGTCCGCGTCGAGCGCTGGTGATGTCGGTAGCGACCACCGCCGCGCTGGTGTGGGTTGGGTTGATCCATTGGCTGGTGTATCGCTTCCTGCTGGTCCCGTTGAACCTAGAGGTGCTTTCCACCATTTCCCTGGCTACGGTGCTCGCGGTGACGTTGGTGCTGGTTCTGAGAGTTGGAAGCCTGCTATTTCCATTCAATCGGCGACAACTGCGCCAGGGAGCGCCGGCAGCGTTAATAAACGTGACCGTCTTCGTTGTGACGATGGCCCTGGTGGAAGAGGTCCCGTCACTGCTTTATGTGTTGGCCGGGGCGTTGGCAGCTGGTATCGGGTTGGGGTTGGCGCTCGTGCCGATCGCAGCCGTACGAGCGCAGCTTCGCCACCGCAGAATCCCCTGGATTCTGCAGGGAGACGTGAGTGTGTATCTGGCGGCGGGGATGATGGCTCTGGCTATTCAACAGATCGACGGACTGCTGCACCAGTTCTTTATTCCAATCTACTGAATTACAATCTACTGAGTGGTCCGTTACGTTCCTGCGGCGGACCGGGTCTTGAACTCCGAGGTGGTATGAAACTCCACCTTGGGATAGTCCCGTTCGTTCGCGGCAAGTACCCACGGTGACTCTGCGAGGTACACCGGCTTGTCGTCTTTGTCCCACACGATGTTCCGTGAACGAAATCGCATAAACTCATCCAGTGCCGCGGCATCTTCCGAGGTGATCCACCGCGCTTCTCCGTAGGGCAGGCTCTGCATCTTGGCTGCGGCCCCATACTCGTGCTCAAGCCGATACGCGATCACATCGAACTGCAGCTCTCCCACGGTACCGACGATGAGTCGATTCCCCTGGCGAAAAAGCTGAGCGACCCCCTCTTCGGTGAGTTGGTTCAACCCTTTGTGGAACTGCTTGCTTCGCATTGGATCACCGTTGATCATTTCGCGAAAGATTGCCGGTGAAAACGAGGGAATGCCGCGAAACTCAAGTTCTTCCCCTTCGGTGAGGGTGTCGCCGATTTTCAGATCACCCCGATCGTACAGTCCCACCACATCTCCTGGGTACGCGAAATCAACCGTCGACTTCCGTTCAGCCATGAAGCTGTAGGGATTGGTAAAGCGTACCTGTTTGCCGTGGCGCACATGGAGAAACTGCTTGGATCGCTCAAAGGTGCCGGAGCACACCCGAAGAAACGCCAGGCGATCCCGGTGTCGGGGATCCAGATTGGCATGAATCTTGAAAACGAATCCGCTGAACTTCTCTTCGTCAGGGGAGACGTGCCGCGTGCTGGTGGCCCGGGGTACGGGGCGCGGAGCGATCGTAATAAACGTCTCCAATAACTCCCGGACACCGAAGTTGTTGAGGGCACTGCCGAAGAATACCGGCGCCAACTCTCCCGCCCGGTACGCATCCACCGCAAAGGGCTCATATACGCCCTCCACCAGCTCCACGTCGTCCCGCAACCGCCCCGCGTCGGTTCCGATCTGACGGTCCAGCTCTTCATCGCCAAGGTCCGTGATGTGCAGCCGGTCCTCTTCAACCACCGTCTTCCCCGGACGGAAGAGGTAAATATCCCGCTCATGGAGGTTGTAAACGCCCTTGAAATGCTGGCCCATGCCGATGGGCCACGTCATCGGTCGAACCTTGATGTTCAGCTTCTCTTCGAGCTCATCCATGAGCTCCACCGGAGCACGCCCCTCCCGGTCCAGCTTATTCACGAAGATAATGACCGGCGTGGATCGCATTCGGCAGACCTGCATGAGCTTTTCCGTCTGCTCTTCAACGCCTTTCACGCTGTCCACCACCAGTATCACGCTGTCCACTGCGGTCAGGGTTCGGTAGGTGTCCTCGGCAAAGTCTTTATGGCCGGGCGTATCGAGGATGTTGATCAGGTTGTTATGGTATTCAAAGCTCATAACCGCGGTGGCTACGGAGATTCCTCGTTGTTTCTCGATCTCCATGAAGTCTGAGGTAGCGGTTTTCTTGATCTTGTTGGATTTTACCGCCCCGGCGGTGCGAATCCCGCCGCCGAAGAGCAGCAGCTTCTCGGTGAGCGTTGTTTTTCCCGCATCGGGGTGACTAATAATGGCGAACGTCCGTCGCCGTTGGATCTCTTCTTCTTGCGTCATGTTCTGATCCTATTTTATCGGGATACGATACGAATGTGTATGCCCGCCGCGCATCCGACACCGTCCGCGCATCCGGCACGCGCCGCGCATCCGGCACCCGCCGCTCATGCGAGGTCCGACAGTTCCTCCCAGCGGTCGTAGGCCTCAGCGAGGCTCTCCTGAATCTCTGCCAGGCGCGCCGTGAGGGCGGTGGTGCGGGTGCCGTCGTCGGTCTGGTACAGCGCGGGGTCCGAGAGCGCTTCGTTTACGTGAATCTGCTCCGATTCCAGTGCTTCGATGCGGTCCGGAAGAGCATCAAGTTCCTGCTGTTCCCGGTAGGAGAGGCGCCGCTCCCTCAGACGTGGTCGGGCATCCTGAGGGTCTGTCTCAGGGGAGGTCTCAGGTGAGGGGTCCTGCCGGGCGGCTGCTTCGCGGCGCTCGTGGTAGCGGCGGCTCCAATCGGAATAGCCACCGGCGTGCTCCTCCACCACCCCGTCACCGGTGAGCACGAGGCACTCGGATACCACGTTGTCCAGAAAATCGCGGTCGTGGCTTACCAGCAGAATCGTGCCCGGGTAGTCCGCCAGCAGCGTTTCCAGGAGCTCCAGTGTCTCCTGATCCAGATCATTGGTGGGTTCATCGAGGACGAGTACGTTGGAGCGACGGGCGAAGAGCCTCGCCAGAATCACCCGGTTCCGCTCCCCGCCGGAGAGCGTATTCACCGGCCGATTGCGGTCATCCGGGTCAAAGAGAAAGTCCTGCATATACGCCAGCACGTGGCGCCGCCGGCCGTCCACTTCCACCGAGTCATACCCCTGACCAAAGGCGTGGTAGAGCGTCGCTTCGCCGTTGAGGCTTCCCCGCAACTGATCAAAGTACTCCACCTGGAGCCCGGTGCCGTGGCGAACCGAGCCCGCCGTCGGTGTCAGTTCGCCGAGAAGCAGCCGCAGCAGGGTTGTCTTGCCCGATCCGTTGGGACCGACGATACCGACGCGATCCCCCTTCAGAATCGTGGTTTCCAGATCGTCCACGATCGCCTGGTCCCCCCATGAGAACTGGAGCGCTTTCGTCTCGATCACCAGATCTCCGGAGCGCTCCGCCGCGGCGATTCCCATACGCGCGGTGCCCTGGCGGGTGCGTCGGCTGCGGTACTGCTCCCGGAGATCCTGGAGCGCCCGTACCCGCCCCTCGTCACGAGTGCGCCGCGCCTTTACACCGCGACGGAGCCACGCCTCTTCCTCGGCCAGCTTCTTGTCAAACTCGGCCTCATGGCGCTCCTCTACCACCATCGCCTCTTCTCGCCGCTGCACGAAGGTGTCGTAGTCACCGGGGAAGCTGTACAGGCGTCCTTTGTCGAGGGCAACGACCCGGGACGCTACCCGCCGGGAGAACGCCCGATCGTGGCTCACAAAGACCACCGCCCGCTCATTTGAGCGCGTTTCGGTGAGGATTGTGCGTTCCAGCCATTCAATCGAATCGATATCCAGGTGGTTGGTCGGCTCATCCAGGAGCAGGATGTTCCACTCCGCCGCCAGTGCGGCCGCGAGCAGTACCCGTCGTCTCTCGCCGCCGGACATCGTACTCACCGTGTGGTCCGGGTCCACGCTCAAGCGGGAGAGGTATTGTTCAACTCGGAGTACCTGATCGGGGCCGTCTCCGGCGCGGCGTATCGCCGCTTCCCGGGCGGTGCCGGCGAGATCCGCCGGAGCCTCCTGGAGCAGCATGCTTACCCGGGCCCCTTTTTCTACCGCCACGGTACCGGTATCGGTTGCTACCGCGCCGGAGAACACGTTCAGGAGCGTTGATTTGCCGGTGCCGTTGCGCCCCACCAGACAGACCCGCTCGCCGGCCTCCACGGTAAGTCCAATACGTTCAAACAGAGGAACCCCACCGAATCCGACGGTGATATTATGTGCATTCAGAAGCGCCACCGCAGCAACCTACCGTACCTGCCCCGGTGTCTACAAGCAGTCTACGATCGGGCGGAGGTCGCGTGACGCCCCGTTTCGTGGGAGTCGGTGTAGAACTCTCGGGTCGCGGCGTGATCGGTCCCCAACTCGTACCCCGCTTGAAACGTGTGGAGGACATCGTCCCGGTGCCCAAACCTCTCCTGCAGGGCTGCCTGAATCGCATCCCGCGACACCACGCCGGTAATCGCCACGAGGGCACCGAGCATGCAGATATTGGCGTTCCGGTCGGAACCGGTGACACCTCGGGTGGTGGCGACGCAGGGAACGGCGTACTGTCGGGAATCGATGCGGCCGGTGATCGGTGCTTCATCGCGATCGGTGATGAGGAGGCCTCCCGGGCGAATCACGGAGGTGTACGCGCTCAGCGCTTTGTGGTGCAGGCATACCAGGACGTGCGCCTGGTCTACCTTGGGATAGATCACTTCGCTGTCGGAAATCGTCACATCCGCGCGGCTTAAGCCACCGCGCATCTCGGCTCCGTAGCTCTGGCTTTGCACGGCGTAGCGTCCCTCATAGATGACCGCCGCTTCCGCCAGTGTGAGGCCGGCGCTGATGACGCCCTGTCCGCCTACTCCAGAGATGACCAGCTTCCAGCTCATTCCGTCACTCCCGGGGCTGTCTGAGCCCGACGAATCACCTCGGCGTACTGATCACAGTACTCAGGGCGCTCGTCATCCACGAATACGCCACGCGCCACAAGCCCGTCGGTTTCCTCGAGCGCCGAGGACCCGACTTTCGCGGTCTCCTCCTTATACCGGCGAATCATCGCTACCGCATCCGCCTGGCCGTTCCGACGGCCGAAGTGGGTAGGACACTGGGAAAGCACCTCAACCACGGAAAAACCTCGATGGCCGATCGCTCTGGTGAGAATTTTCTCCAGCTCGTGGACGTGATAGGTGGTGGTGCGCGCCACGAAGGAGGCGCCTGCCGCCGTGGCCAATTGAACCGCATCAAACGGGGGATCCACGGAGGAATAGGGCGCGGTAGTAGCTGCGATGCCGCATCCTGACGTTGGAGAGAACTGGCCTCCGGTCATGCCGTATATCCGGTTGTTGAGAATGATCACGGTGATGTCGATATTGCGCCGGGCGGCGTGGATAAAGTGATTTCCACCGATCGCCAGGGCATCGCCGTCACCCATCGGCACCAGCATCGTCAGATCGGGTCTACTCAGCTTGACCCCGGTGGCAAACGCCAGTGCCCGACCGTGGAGCGTGTGGAGCGTGTGAAAATCGAGATACCCCGCCATGCGGGCACTGCAGCCGATGCCGGATACCATGACGATTTCGTTTTTGCGAAGCCCCAGAGCGTCCACGGACCGAATGAGGCCGTTGAGAACGGTGCCATGGCCGCAGCCGGGGCACCAGATATGCGGCATAAAGCGGCTACGCAGATAGTATTCCGCTGATTTCATTCGCCCTGTCCCTCTACGATGCGCAACACGCGCCGAATATCACGGGGGGTAATGAACCGTCCATCCACCCGGTTGGACAGAAATACGCGCTCCGGGGCATCCACCGAGGATTTTACATGCTTCAGCATCTGCCCCATATTCATTTCAACCACGATAACCGCTCGGGCGTTGCGGCACGCGCGACGAACCACGCCGGCGGGAAAGGGCCACAGCGTCTCCAGCTCCAGTAATCCAAGGGGCTGGCCGTTGAAGCGCGCCTCATGCACCACCTGCCGGGCGGATCGGGCGGGGGAGCCGTAGGATATCAGCACGACCTCGGCGTCATCCATGCCGTAACGCCGTGTCCAGGCAAGTTCGTCCGCGCGCAGTTCCAGCTTGTCGTGCAGGTGATGGGCAAGATCGTCTACGATCGCCGGGTCCGTAGAGGGGAAGCCCCACATATCGTGGTACAACCCGGTCACGTTATACCGATGTACCCCACCGAAGTCCGACATCGGCAGGCGGCCATCCTCCCGGGTAAGATAAGGATGATAATCGACGCCCTCCGGCACCGATGTGCGCAACCGATCCACCGTGGGCAAATCCTCCGCATCGGGAACGACCAGCCGCTCCCGCATATGCCCCAACATCTCATCAAAGAGAACCACCACCGGCGTGCGGTACGTTTCGGCAAGATTGAACGCCCGAACCGTCGCTTCAAACAGATTCTGGTGCGTTGATGCGGTAATCGCGATGATCGAGTGGTCGCCGTGCGTTCCCCACCGCACCTGATTGATGTCCCCCTGACTGCCTTGGGTAGGGAGGCCGGTGCTGGGGCCGCCGCGCATCACATCCACCAGAACGCAGGGGATCTCCGCCATGATTGCAAAGCCCAGCGCCTCTTGCATGAGGGAAAACCCGGGACCGCTGGTGGCGGTCATCACCTTATTGCCGGTGAGAGACGCGCCGATTATTGCCGCCATGGAGGAGATCTCATCCTCCATCTGTATGAACTTGCCCCCCCGAGCGGGGAGCGCCCGACTCAGATACTCCGCGATCTCCGATGAGGGGGTAATCGGGTAGCCGGCGAAGAAGTTGAGCCCCGCGTACAGGGCCCCTTCGGCACACGCCTGATTACCCTGCACGAAGATGGGCCGTTTTTCGTCGGTGGTGTGGGTGGAGTCGGTGGTAAAGGTGCTCATGGCGTCCCCGGAGTCTCTTCCGGAATCAGGTGAATCGCCATGTCCGGACACATTCGTTCACACAGCTCGCAGGCGATGCAGGCGGAGAGGTGAGCCACGGTGACGACACCCTCGGAATCGGTTTCGAAGACGTCTTTGGGGCAGAACGCCGAGCAGATTCCGCACCGCTTACACCATGCCTGGTTGATCGTAATCTCTTTGATCGTTGTCATACGGGGAACCTGTCTTCATTTAAACACGGCCCCTGCCACAACGCAACCGCCGGTCGTGATACGATGGAGCTCACGAGGCACTTGCGATGCCACGGTGAGGAGGTTAGACTTCGGTCAGCACATGAGTTCGATCCAACTCGTGCTCGGGTCGTACAATAGCCAGGCGCTTGATCTCCGCAGTACCGATCGGGATGCGCTCTACGAGTATTCGTACAAGCCGTTTCTGAAGCTGTTGTATAACCATGAGGCGATTCCCTTTACCATGTACTACTCGGGGCTTCTCATCGAATGGCTCGAGAAGCACCACTCGGAGTTTGTTGATGTGCTCACGGAGATGGTGAAGCGAAAGCAGGTAGAGCTACTCGGGGGCGCCTACTTTGAGCCGTTGCTGCCGCTGGTGCCGAAGACTGACCGCATCGGACAGATCGAACGGCTCACGACGCACATCCGAAAGTGTTTTGGCCGACGGCCACGGGGAGCCTGGGTGCCGGAGAGCATCTGGGATCAGAGAATTGCTGCCAATCTGAACGCCGGTGGTCTGGAGTATGCATTCCTCAGAGATTCTTCGTTCCATTTCGGCGCCGTTCCGGACGCTACCCGGGGACACCGACCGGTGCTCACCGAAGATCAGGGTAAGACGCTCACCCTGATGCCGGTGGCGTGGCAACTTTCCGGACGTCTGTTTCAGGATGAACCGGAGACGATCGTGGAAGAGCTCCGCAAGATCGCTGCGGCTCAAGAGGCGGACAGCGGGCCACCGGTCGTCTCTCTCCTGTTCGACGGAAGCCGCCTCGGGTATCGCCCGGAGGAGGCGGAACGATCGATCGAGTGGTATGGACGATTTCTGGAAGTGATCGCTCTTCATCGTGATTGGATTCACGTAGATATTCCCAACCGTATTCTTCGGGTGAATCAGCCGCGAGAGCGAACCTACGCGCCGGTGAGTTCGCTCGCCCGTCTGATGGATTGGATCGATCCGTTCGTGCCGGAATCGACCAGGCCGGGACGCAACAACCCGGAGGCTCAGGTATACGCGGATCACTGGCAGAGTTTTCGGTCGATCATGGAGCTCTATCCGGAGAGCGCGCGACTCTACGCGCGGATGCAGCACACCCACGTCCTCGTAAACCAGGTGCGGGGCGACAAGTATCGAAAGATGACCGCCCGGGAAGAACTGTGGCGCGGCCAGAGCCACTACGCGTACTGGCACAATAGAACCGGCGGGATATACCGCGCGAGCTTACGGAAAGCCACCTACGCTGCCTTGATCGAGGCGGAGAAAACGACCCGGGAGCGGGGAATCTTCATCCCCGCCCTTTCCCGGGTCGATGTTGATCTGGACGGCGAAGAGGAGCTGCTCTTTCAGGGAAATGAGATCAACGCAGAGGTGGATCGCCGCGGCGGGAGACTGTTTGAGCTGGACTACCTGCCCCGGAACTGGAACTACCTGGATACGTTTCAGCGCCGTCCCGAGCCGTTTCACGACGCCGCCACCGTTACCGCCGGCTATGATCCGCTGCCACGTTCCGCCTTTGTGGATCATCTGTTACAGCCGGAGCAGGAGTTTGCCGATTTCTCTCGGGGCGTGTTCCGACCGGTGTGCGATTTGAGCGCCCTGGAGTACGAGGTGGAGCAGCTCGATAAGGATCACAACACCGTACTGTTCTCCGGCACGTGCCATACCGGCGAAGGCCTCGTGGAGCTGAAGATCTCGAAGCTGTTCCGGTTCGTGAAGAACCGGGTGGACGTTGAGTATCGAGTCTCCAACTCGGGAATGGAGGCGGTTTCTGCGGTATTTGCCTCGGAGATCAACCTGTCGTTTCATTCGCTGGATGTGGGAAAACTCCGGCTCCATGCTCGGCAGGGTCGGACCCGAAAAGAAGTGCCGCCTGATGCGATGCAGCTCGATGCGCTTTCGGGTCTGCAGTTTCAGGGTCTGCACAACAACACCGTAATTACGATCAATCCCACGGGGCGACCTGACCTGTGATGCTTTCCGGTGGAGGCGGTGGGCATCCTTTGGGACCATCCGCACTGGTTTTGTCAATCCGACGGTGCCGTACTCCGATGGCCGATCTCGCTGGACCCGGGAGATATTCGGGAGTTTTCGGTATCTCTCCGCATTGAAGCGGCAAAATAAGCGCGCCTGGAAAACAGCGGAGCCCTCCCGCGCTGCGTCAATTCGTAAGGATCCCGTCTATCCAGGGGCGCGTTTCGGTGTATAACTCTTCGCTCTCGGACGCCATGAGAAACTGCATGAACGCTCGTTCAGTTTGATCCTCGAAATACAACGCCTGTCCCAAGTAGAACCGGATCCGCCGCTCCTGCTCAGCGCTCATGGAAATCTGCAGTATCGTCTGCAGGAGTTCAGCGGCGCGCTCATAGTCCTGGTCGGAGAACTCTCCGGTGATCACCCGTGACAACGTCTGAGCAACGCCGGTGCCTTCTCCAGACCGCTCTAACGGGAGAATCCGCGGTTCCGGCACAAACTCCTCCGCCGGGGGAGTTCGCGACAGCAACTCTGCAATCGCCGATTCCGTGGACGGGGCCAGCGGCCGGACGGTACCGGGCCGGGGTACGTCGGGGGTGGACAGGACTGCCCCGCTTTGAATGCCCGAGGTGATACGCAGGATCGGCAGCGGGGCACGCCGTTTGGTTGCCGGGGGGATGGAGATCTGTGTTACCGAGCGAGATTCAAGGGCGATTCGTACCGGCTCCGCCAGAACGTTTCCTCCGGTGGTGATTTCCACCGAATCCCGCTCGATCAACACCCGATCAAATACGCCGTAGTAGTAGTCCACGCCGGGCACCGGATAGTCTATGAAGCGACGATTGGTACTATCGATTTCATCGAGGAGTGTCGCGTCTGAGACCGAGTTTAGCGATTCAAACGGCTCGGTACTACGATATACCGCCAAAGTGCGTTCGTTGCGGGAAGGATCGAACACCACCACAATCGACGAGTCTTGCGCCTGAGCTCGGATGCCGGCAATTTCGGCGGCGAGTTCTTCCTCGGTTGCCATTCGGGTTACCTCAACGGGGCGCAGTGTCTTATTGCGGAACGGTACGAGAATCGGATATGTCCGGCCATCCGGCTCGGCCGCGAGCACCGCGTAGTAATACGACCCTTCTTGGTCAGGGGTATCCAGATATGTTTCAACGCCCGGTTGGATCTCCGCTATCAACTCAGCATCATCGATCGTTTCCGAAGTTATCTCCCGGGAATGGCGATAGACGCGATACGTTCCATCGGAGAGGTCGGTGGAATCACGCCACGTGAGCCGGATCTGAGGGTCTCGCACCGCTACACGAAGGCGGGATACGAAGGGCGCGAATACGTCCTGGTTGGTGTCTTCCCGAGAGAGCTCCTGAGCGCCGGCGGGAATACCGAGAACAGCTAAGCCCACAAGGATACAGGTTCCTACCGTCAAAAAAGAACTACGTCGCATGCGATTCCCCCTCATCACACTAATCGGCACGTTTCACCGTTGTCCATAGCCCGCGCCTGAATTATGATCGGTGAATGGATTTTGCGTGGGGTCTTTTTGTGGATCTGGGGCTGGTCTCGGCAGCGCTCCTGGCGGCAACGGCAATTCGGCATCGGTTCCGCTTTTTTCAGCGGTACTTGATTCCGAACGCCCTCACCGCGGGGTTCCTGTTGTTGCCCTTTTACAACTACATCGCGCCGATGTTGGGCATTTCCAGCGAACTCTTGGGAGAGCTGGTCTATCACCTGCTGAGCATCTCGTTTATCTCGATGACGATGCGGGCCGGCCAGCCCCGGGCCACCGGCGGAGAGGGGCGTATCTTTGCCACCGCCATCGCCACGTTGTGGCAGTTTGGGGTGCAGGCGCTCGTGGGGTTGCTATTCACCCTGCTCATGATCGCTACGGTGATGCCTGATCTCTTTCCTGCCTTCGGCTTTCTGCTCCCACTGGGATTCGTTCAAGGTCCCGGACAGGCGTATACGATCGGTACCGGCTGGGCCCGCTTTGGATTTGAGGGCGGCGGGAGCATCGGACTGACCTTCGCGGCTATGGGGTTTATCTTCGCCAGCTTCGGGGGTGTGTTTCTCATCAATTATGGGATTCGCAAAAAATGGCTCACTGAGGATTTTCTCAAAGGCCTTGATACCTCGGCAGTCAAGAGTGGGATCTATCCCTCGCGTAAGCGGCGACCGGTAGCGGCGGAGATGTCAACGGAAAGTGAGGCGATCGATTCGTTCACCTTTCATATCGCGCTGGTTCTGTCGGTGTACCTCCTGGCGTACTTGCTGCTCCTGGGGATCACGAGCGGCCTGGCCCAAATTGGGCCGCTCTTCGCGGATCTGGCGGAGAATCTATGGGGAATTAACTTCATTTTTTCCGCGCTCACGGGCATCCTGGTCCGAACGGTCATGCGCAAGACGGGACTCGATTTTGCGGTGGACAGTAAAACGCTCACGAGAATCTCCGGATTCGCGGTGGATTTCATGGTGGCGGCGGCAGTGGGAGCGATCTCGATCGTGCTGGTAAAAGCCTACCTGGTGCCGATTATCGTGTTGTCGCTGATTGCGGGGGGGCTGGCGTTGCTTCTGGTTCCGTGGTTCTGCTCGAGGATCTTTACCGACCATCAGTTCCATCGGACGATGATGATTTTCGGGGTATCCACCGGCACGCTCCCCACGGGTCTGGCGCTGTTGCGTGTCATCGATCCGGAGTTCGCGACCCCCGTGGCCAGTGACTACATGTACGCCTCGGGAATAACGTTTGTCTTTGCGATACCGTTCATTCTGGCGATAAATCTACCGGCGTACGCCGCCACCACCGGTAACATGATGTACTTCTGGGCGGGAATCGGCGTCTCCGTTGCGTATATCCTGTTCGTGTTGGTGGCGTTCCTTTTGATCGCCCGGGGACGAGCGTTTGCGTCCAAGCGGCATGTGTGGATGCACCCCACGGGTAGCGACTCCGATCGGTAGAGCGCTCGGTTTGCGTGGGCGGGGGCACTGCCGGGCTCAGGAACGCTCGTGAAACGCTTTGAATGGATGCGGAAGCAGCTCGCCGAGGGTCACCGTCTCCTGGATACCGTCGAGCGTGGCCAGGTGAATCGGTAGATCCTGGGGGCAGAACTCCTGCAACACCTGCAAGCAGAGCGCGCAGGGTACCGCCGGGGGCGTGTCATCGGTCACCAGTACCAGGTGATCGATCTGTACTTCCCCGTATTTTGCCACCACCGCGAATATCGCGTTGCGCTCGGCGCACACCGTGGCGCCATAGCTTACGTTCTCCACGTTGCACGCGCTGATCGTCTCTCCCGTACCGCTGATTCTCACGGCGGCACCCACCTGATAGTGGGAGTAGGGCGTGTAGGCGTTCCGCCGGGTGTGTACCGCCTGCTCAAAGCTGGTCTGGACCCCGATATCCTCGTTGCTACTCATGGGATCTGGGAGTGTAGCGCGGCTGACAGGGCCCGTCAACGACACTCAAATCGCGCGCTCTATCTGCCGATACTCCCAGCAGGACAACAAGAATGAAGGTGTACCGCAAAATCTCCCGCTGGTGGCGTCGCTCCCAATACGGCAAACCCACTGTCTACTTTCTCTTACTGTTCGCGCTCTCGGGGATTCTTATATGGGTAGTAGAGACCCGGGAGAACGGACAATTCGAGACGATCGGGGATGGGTTTTGGTGGTCGATTATTACGTTCAGCACGACCGGGTACGGGGATCTCGTTCCGGCAACGTTTATCGGGCGCCTGATCGCGGTGATCACGATCATGGTGGGAATCGGCGGTACCAGTTTGCTCTCCGGTGCATTGGCATCGTGGTTAGTAGATCGGAACACGAAGGCGAGGAGGGGGCTTATGGAGTATCGTAAGCTCGAAGATCATCTGGTCATCTGCGGCTGGAAAAACGACATGAAGGATATCTTGTTGGATATCCTCCGGGTATCCGGAGACCTATCGGCGGACCAACTGCTGGTTATCTCGAACGTAGATTCCGAGCGGGTGGAAGCGCTGAAAGAGGATCCCCAGCTCACGGGACTGAAGTTCGTCCGGGGAGACTACTTCTCGGAGAGCGCCCTTCGGCGGGCAAACGTGGAGGTGGCGCGAAAGGTATTGATCCTGGCGGACACGCTGGAGAGTCAGGCGGCGAGCGAGGTGGACTCCAAAACGGTGATGACCGTGCTCACCTTGAAAGCGATCTCTCGGGACATTTATGTGACCGCCGAGGTGCTCGATAAGAAGTACCAAAGCTACCTGAAGCAGGCGATGTGCGACGAGATCCTCTTTAGTCGCGACTTCAGCAGGCAGATGCTCGCGAGTACCAGCGCCACCAACGGTATGAGCCATATCATCTACGATCTGCTCACCCAGTCCGGCGGCACCTCACGGCTGGCGACGGAACCGGTTCCGCCGGAAGCGGTGAATAAGACCTATGGCGAAATGAAGCAGTTGTTTACCTCCCCGGAGCGGGTGCTGCTGGGAGTTCTGGAGAACACCGGAAGTCCGAATCGCATGAAAGTTGAAGCGTTGCGGGACGCCCAGAAAACCTCCGACGTATCGCAGCTCATCACCAACCTGCAGAAGGTGAAGGGCCTGGAAGTGAACAAGCCGCTCTTTCTTCCCGGTGATGATCACCCCATTCAACGCTATACCCAAGCGATTGTACTGGAGCGCATCGTATGAGCGCGGACCGGACTCACCAGCAAGAGGTTCTCACCAAGCTGCAACAGATCCCCGTTTTTGAGGCGATCCGGGAGAACGAGCAGTTCCTGCAGGAGCTTTTCGGAATCTGTAAACTCCGATCGTACCGGGCGGGTGACATCATCATTCGGGAAGGTGACGTCGGTAATGAGATGTTCGTGGTGTATTCCGGTGCGGTCGAAATCAAGAAACGTACTCGAGCCGGCGATGATTACACCGTGGTGCAGCTTCGTGCGGAGTACAACGTGTTCTTCGGTGAGTTGGCCCTCATCGATGATGATAAGCGCTCCGCCACGGTAATCGCCACGGAGGATTCGGAATTCCTGGTCATCACCAAGGAGGACTTCACCAGACTTGGCGACTCCTATCCGTCGATCG
>CAZNRF010000046.1:0-14009 GCA_964575075.1 uncultured Spirochaeta sp.
CTGCCGGGAGTACACAAACGAATAGGTAAGGGGCTCCCGAGCGGTTACCGCGTCCACAAGGGGCGTGACAAATTGGACCGTACCCGCCCGGGAGTCACCGCCCTGAACGTGCACCACTGACCCGCTGGGCTCGATCACCGTGGCTACCTGACTCTCCCGGAAAATCGTGTCCATCGGGCGCTCCTCGACATACTCTTCGAACGCCCACCCCAGGTAATCGCGGTACTCGACGGGACTCGTATCTTCATCCGGCGGAAGGAGCGCTTCCATCACGAACGGGTCGATTCCGGCGATCGTACCGATCTGCTCCATGGCAGCCCGATCGATCGCCGCCGCCAAGCGCAAAAACGATTCGGTCCGCTCAAACCGGATGAAGCGGTGGGCAGCTCGGTCCTGAACCTGAAGCAGTTGCTCCAATGAATCAAAAGTGACCTCTACGCGCAAGTCGCGGGGTCCATCGGTCTCGATGCGTTGAACGGACACGCCGGGCTGCGCCTGAAGGGACGCACGAATCGCATCAACGTCAAACACCGAGAGTTCTTCATCAGCGCCCATACCCATGGACAGATCGGTGAGATAGGCAACAAATACCGGGTCCATGGAGACGCGAACGGTCGCATCACCGGAGCCGTTTTCATCCAGCCTGATCGTTTGGGTTGCGCTACATGCGCCAAGCAGCGTCAATACGGCTGCCAGAGCAGCCCCACGCAGAAGTACCATACCGATGAGGATACCGCAGCCGTCGTCTCCCGTCAAAGCGAGGAGCGGTATTGGTGCGCTTCGAGCTCGAGGCGGTCGGCTTCCTCGTTTCGCCCGCGCTTACGGGCACCCGCGGCATAGATGCCAAGCTTCTGGGCCAGCACCTCCCGCGCCTGGTGGTGGCGCTCCGGCAGGCCGCGGTGCACAAAGTACTCCTTCCGGACAAGGTGCCGAAGTGCGGTGATGCGAAACGACTCGATCTGACCGTACTTCTCCGAAAGCTGCTCCCATGGGCCGGCGCGCTTCTCCGTGGGCGGCGTCTCCAGGAAGCAGATTTCTTCTTCCGCCAGGACGCGGAGCCAGAACTCGTGATCTTCAGCCACCTCGAGATCTTCCCGAAACCCACCGTGCTCCCGATAGAGCGAGCGGGCCATCATGACCGTCGACGGACCGACGATACACTTACGCAGCGCGTCCTGAAAGATCTTACCGTGACGCAGGTGTTTCTGCTTGCGCTGCGAGACCACGCGATCGTTTCGGAGCCAAACCTCCCGGGTGTGGGAGATGCGACACCGTTCCGCCTCGTGGAGCGGGAGCTGGGTGCACAGCTTCTCCGGATACCAGCGGTCGTCGGAATCCAGAAAGGCCAGGACCTCACCGGAAGACGCCTCAACACCGCGATTGCGCACGGCCCCGGGGAACCCGTTGTGTGGCACAGACAGCACGGAGACCGCACCGCCCCGGGATCGGGACGGGCCCACCCCGCGCTCCACCGCCTCCAAGGTACGGTCGGTGCTGCCATCGTCCACCACCACCAGTTCCAGCTCCCACCCCGGGGGCACCGTCTGGGACAGCACCGACTCCAGGGCGTCCCCCACCAGACGCTCTCGGTTGTATACGGGAATGATCACCGACACGACTCGAGAGCTACTCATCGCTGTTCCTGCGCGGGTGTACCGGGACGTTGGATCTGGTCCACCACCGTCTCAACCGCTTCTGCCCGAATGTCGGGAGATTCCCGAAACAGCACGTGCCCCGCTCCGGGGAAGAGTCGATAGCGCAGGTGGGAAAAGGCATTCTCCAGAAAGCGGCGATTGTATCGCCACGCGACCACGGTATCCGCGGTGCCTTGCAACACCAAAACCGGGCGATGAATCACCTCAAACTGACGAGCACGCCGGTTCCACTCAACCTGGCGGTCAAACCAGGAGAGCGGCATCCGGCGCACCCCGAGGGGATCGTCGTAGCCGGTAGAAACGCTGTCGATGACGGGCCGACTCAGAAACCGCCCGACCCGGGAGATTCTATAGAAGCGGCTGCGCACGAGGGGTGCCACGAAGACGAGGTGCTCAAAGGGGTCACGAAAGGTGCGAATATACTCATAGAGCGCCGTCGCTCCCGTACTGTGTCCAACCGCATGCCACGGCGTCGGCACATGGCCCTCAACAGCGCCGGTCACGGACGCCAAAAACGCCCCGTAGTCGGCGAAATCGTCGATTGCACCTCGAGAACCATCAGAGAGGGCATGTCCCGGAAGCTCCGGGGCAACGACGACATAGTCCTCCTCCAACATGCGCCGGATCAGCGCTGAATGCTGCAGCGGGTGGGCCAGGTAGCCATGAACGATGTACACCGTTCCCGCGGCATCCTGCCGATTCGGCGGCCACCAGATATGCACGGCTATTTCGCCATCACCGGTGATAACGGTTCCCGTATCATGGTGAACTTCCGGCAGACCCCGGCTTGCCTCCGAGTAGTACCGCCGAATCGTCGGCGTCCGGGAGGGCTCACCAACCGTAAGCGGCTCCAGCTCATCCCTCATACGCCGGTACACGGGATACGCCTCAGCGTGAGGAGCCGTCGGTGAGGCGCACCCGCTCACCACGAGCAGGAGCAGGAGGGTTGACATGGCCAGTGGGTGATATACTGCGAAAAAAGATCGGTGCAGGGCATTCACTACTCTAACGCTACCCAAAAAATCGACACCTGCCTACAATCCGGTCGTTCCGCACGGTCCCGCAGCGGCCGCGGACTCTTGTGACCCGCCGTCGCCACTACTATACTGCAGCCCATGAATACGATATCCCGAGTGGCGCTTCTGCTGGCGGTTGTTTCCCTGACGTCTTGTATTTCGATGATTCACCGGTCGGTGGATCGGGATGACCTGGCGGGAGTGCGGAGTGAGGTTGAGGATGGGGCCCCGGTGGAGTCCACGGACTACCGAGATAAGACACCGCTGCTTATGGCGGCAGAACAGGGACATATGGAAATCGTCCGCTATCTGGTGGAAGAGGCGGAGGCCGACGTAAACGCCACCACACCGGAATCCCGCGGTGAAATCACTCCCCTCCGTTATGCGATCTCCAATGAAGATTACGAGATGGTACGGTACCTGGTGCAAAACGGCGCTGATGTGAACAAAGCGAATCGTGCGGGCTGGACACCGATTATGACCGCCGCCCGCACCGGAAACCGGGAGATTATCGGGTATCTCCTGGATCAGGGAGCTGACCTGGAGGCGCGCACGGAGGACGGCACCACCCCGGTTCGTATTGCGAGCAACAACGGCTGGACGGATATCGTGGTATGGATGACGATGTTGCTGGAGGACGAGGAGTCCTGACCATCCCGCGCAGCCTTACGACGCGCAGCCTTACGACGGCATATGGTGTCGGCCACCACCGTTGGTGAGGTTCTGCAACCCCTGGCGATGTAACCGGACAAGGGCCTGTCCACTCCGATTGCCGCTGTTACAGTACAGAATCACCGGTCGCTCCCCGTCGCCAAGCTCCTCCTTGCGACCGACGATTTCATCCAGCGGAATGTTGACCGCTCCATCCACGTGATCGGCGGCAAACTCCGCCGGTGTGCGAACATCTACCACCAGCGCACCATCATCGATAAGCTGCTGCAGTCGCTCGGTGGATGCGATACCGGCAGCACCGAAGAGCTTCATTCGAAGAAGCCCGAAACCGATCAGCACGACGGCGATAACTATAATAATCGTGTTGTTGTCCATCCCGGGTGAGTATATACGCCGCGGGGGAAACAAAAAAAGACCCGCCCTCAGCTCATGACCAGGGGGCGGTTGGTCAGTAAGCCTTGGACGGGTCAACACAAGAGGAGGATTCTAGGTCATTTCACCAATCCGATGATAAGATTGGTATCGTTACGACGGATGCGAAAGACCACTTCGTCTCCGCCGGCGTCATTCAACGCACGGTAAAACTCGGCAAGCGTACTTACCTCTTCGCTATTGACGCGGGTGATAATGTCCCCGCTTTTCAAGCCCGCCGTGGCGGCCGGTGATCCTGATGCGACCTGTCCGATGATCAGATCGCCCCCACGACTGGAGAGATCCAGGTTTTCCCGGATCTGTTCCGTCGCCTCTACCACTGACATTCCCGGCCATAGATCGGCGGAGTTTAGTTCTTCATTTCCCGAAGGTCGAACGCCAAGATCGACGGTGAGCGTTCTCATTCTGCCGTCGCGGCGGACCCTGAACCGCGTTCGGGTACCCGGTTCCATATCGGCCACCGCCCGCAACAGATCGTCGCTGTTCTCGATGGTGGTGCTGCCTACACGGTTGATGATGTCTCCCGGCTGGACACCCCCCTCCGCGGCGGGAGATTCCTGATACACATTGTAGACAAACGCTCCACCATCCGACTCACCGAGAGAGTCGGACGGGCTCGCCGGCGGATTGGCCATGTTGACGCCAAGCCAGCCGTATTCAACCTGACCGCCGGCGATGAACTGGTCGATGGCACGACGGGCGTTATTAATGGGTATTGCAAACCCCAACCCGATGCTGCCGCCGGATTGGGAAGCGATCCAGGTGTTCATGCCGATCACCTCGCCCTGGAGATTGACCAAGGGGCCTCCGGAGTTTCCCCGATTGATAGCGGCATCGGTCTGAATGTAATCGGTCAGGATTGGCAGTCCCGGGCGGTTTGGCCCCTGCCGCTCCACGGCGCTCACCATACCGTTGGTTACCGTTGACTCGAAGCCCAGAGGATTTCCCACCGCCAGCACGATATCTCCTACCTGAACTGAATCAGAATCGCCCAACTCGGCGATCGGTATATCATCGTCGGTCTCAAATACGAGCAGCGCTAAGTCCCGGTTGGGATCAGTGCCAACCACGGTGGCCTCATAATCCCGCTCGTCGTACAAACGAATACTCACCTCATCAGCGTTCCCCGCGACGTGATTATTGGTGAGGACGTACACTTTGGAGTCCTCTCGACGTACGAGAATCCCCGATCCGATACCGCGTTGCTCGAACTCTCTGGTATCCGGTTGTCCGTTCTCTGAGTTTGGGCGTCCGAAAAAGAACTCCAGCGGCGACGGCATCTCCCTCGTCTGGCGAGATACTCGCCGCACCGTATCAACTTCAACAACCACCGGCAGCACTTCCTGTGACACCCGGCGGAGGGTGTTCTGGTAAGCCTGGACAAACTCCATCTCGCGATCTGCGTTCGATTCTTGCGCGATCGCCGGGGCCGCTACCGTAACAACCATTGCTACGATCGCTATGAATGTGCGGTGCGGGGATCGTGTCTTGGAACGCGTTGTTTTCATACGCCTTTTGTCCTCCCGGTACATGCAAGAGAATCGCGCGCTCACCTTTCCACACGCTTTCAATCCCATTACAGTTTTGACATGTTCAAACTGGTCTTCTTTGTGCCGAAAGATCACGCCGAGACGGTAAAGATAGCCGTCTTCGATGCGGGAGCGGGAGGATACGAGAACTACGACTCCTGTAGTTGGCAGACCGAGGGAATCGGGCAGTTCCGACCAGCCAAGGGAAGCGATCCGTTCATCGGGACGGTTGGTGAAGTCGAGCGGGTGAGCGAGTACCGGGTAGAGATTCTCTGCCGGAACGAGGTGGTCCGGCCCGCTATCAAAGCCCTGCTACGCGCTCACCCGTACGAGGAAGTGGCGTATGAGATATACGAAGTATGGCAGGAGCCGAACCTGCCCGGCTCCATACCATAGCACTTCGCATTGTGTTCAGCGCTGCTGCACAGGGGTGATCGCTTTGTCCATATCGCCCACATAGAGCGCTTTCGGCCGAAAGATACGCTGTTCGTGTTCTCGTTGCTCCAGGATATGGGCAAGCCACCCGGATGCCCGGGCGGCGGCAAAGATCGGGGTAAACAGGTTTGACGGTATGCCAAGAAGTCGGTACACCGCCCCGGAAAAGAAATCCACGTTGGGATAGATGGGCTTGCCCTTTTCTTCCATGATATTCCGAAAGGTGCTCTCCACCGTCTTCAGCGTCTTATGGTAGGTCCAGTCCTGGTTCTTCTCTGAGAGCTGCTCCAGAAAGCTCTCCATTACGATCGCCCGGGGATCCTTGGCCCGATAGACGCGATGGCCCATTCCCATAACTTTCTCTTTCCGCGCCAGCTTATCCTTCACAAACTGCTCGGCCTTATCGGGAGTTCCGATGCGGTCCACCATTTCAATAACGCGTTCGTTGGCGCCACCGTGGAGGCTGCCATAGAGCGCTCCGATCGCGGCGGAAATGCTGGAATAACAGGTGCTTTGCGTACTCGCTACCACCCGGGCGGTAAACGTGCTGGCGTTGAAGCTGTGCTCGGCGTGGAGAACGAGACACTGGTCCATGATCTCGCCTTCGTCCGCATCCGGTTCCGTGCCGTGGAGCATATACAGGAAGTTGGCTCCGTGGCTCAGGTCATCCCGAGGCGGAACGTACTCCAGACCACTGCGAAATCGGTGCAATGCGGCGATCACACTGGAGATCTGTGCGACCTGGTGCAGCGTATCACGGCAATTGCAGTGCGGTCCGTGGTGAATCTTATGAGTCACATACCCGGAGAGATAACTGATCACCGACTGGAGCAACTCCATCGCGTGGGAATCGGCGGGGAAATTGCGAATCATGTCCAGCACTTCCGGTCGGAGATGCCGCCCCTCCCGCATGCGTCGCCGAAAATCGGTGAGCTGATCCTCGGTAGGAAGATCTCCGTTCAACAAGAGGTAGGTGACCTCTTCAAAATCAGACTGTTCCACCAACTGGTCGATCGGGTAGCCCAGATAATACAACGCGCCCCGTTCGCCATCAATTTTGCAAATTCGACTTTCGGCGGCGATCACGCCATCCAAACCTTTCGGATACTGTTGTTCGGTGCTCATGTAGATCCTTCTCCTATCAGTTTTTCGCGTGAATCATTCGGCCGTCCACACCAAGAGCCGCTTCCTTCACTACTTCCGTTAACGTCGGGTGGGAGTGTACGGTGCGAGCGATATCTTCTGCGCTCCCCCCAAACTCCATAACCGACACAATCTCCGCCAGGAGATCGCTGGCCCAGGGCCCGACGATATGCGCTCCCAGCACCCGATCCGTTTCGGCGTCCGCCAAGATTTTGACGAATCCACCGGTGGAATCCATCGCAAGGGCTCGACCGTTTGCCGCGAAGGGAAAGGTACCGCTGCGATACTGGATCCCCGCTTCCTTGAGCTGATCCTCCGTGCGCCCCACGGAGGCCGCCTCCGGCCACGTATAGATCACGTTCGGTATCGTATCATAGTTTACGTGTCCCGGCTTACCTGCGATTTGTTCCGCCGCCGCCATTCCCTCATCTTCCGCTTTGTGCGCCAGCATCGGGCCGTGAATAATGTCACCAATCGCATATACGCCATCTACCGAGGTGGCAAAGCGGTCGTCCACGGCGATGCGGGGGCCGTCCATTTTAAGGCCCAATGCATCGAGATTGGCGCCTTCCATGTATGGTCTGCGTCCGACGGCAACCAGAACCTTGTCCGCGTTCAGCTCCAGCTCCGTCCCAGACTTGTCGGTGGCGGAGAGGGTTGCTTTACCGCGCTTCACCGAGACCCCGGTGACCTTCGTCTCCAGTTTAAACTCAAGACCCTGCTTACCCAATTCGCGCTTCATCGTTTTGGCTACCTGCGCATCCCACCCGGTCATGATCGTCGGGAGGACTTCCACCACCGTGACGTTGGCTCCCAGCCGAGACCAGACGCTACCGAGCTCGAGACCGATAACACCTCCGCCAACGACAATGAGCTGCTTTGGTACGGTGTCAAACGCAAGGGCTCCGGTGGAATCCACCACGGTCTTTCCATCGAACGGCAGAAACGGAAGCTCCACCGGCACGGATCCGGTGGCCAACAACAGGGCGTTACCGGTAAGGGTATGCGTACTCTTACCGGCATCCACGGCATCACCCTCGCTTCCAGACTCCGTATCCGGAGGCAGCACCTCTACGGTGTTTTTGTCCCGGACCCATCCGATTCCGTGGTACACCTCGATTTTGTTGCTCTTCATCAGCGAAGCCACGCCGCCGGTGAGTTTCTTCACCACCCCATCTTTGCGCCGGTGCATCGCCTCGAGGTTGAGTGAGAGCTTTTCAATCTCAATGCCGTGGGCGGATGCTTCGTTGTGCGCCTTGGCAAAGAACTCGCTGGAATCGAGCAACGCCTTGGAAGGAATACAGCCCACATTGAGACACGTTCCGCCCAGGGTCTCTCGTTTGTCGATCAGGGCCACGGTGAGTCCCAGTTGCGCTGCCCGTATCGCCCCCACATAGCCGCCGGGGCCGCCGCCAATTACGATTAGATCATATGTACTCATAGCTTGTTACCTTACAGATCAAACAGGAGCTGTGGCGGATCCTCGATCTGTCCCTTAATCCGGTTGAGAAACCCTATCGCTTCCCGACCGTCAATAATTCGATGATCGTAGGTGAGCGCCAGATACATCATCGGCCGCACCACGATCTCGTCATTCACGACAACTGCCCGTTTGTTGATTGAGTGCATTCCCAGTACCGCGGTCTGCGGCGGGCTGGGAATCGGTGTCGAAAGCAAGCTGCCAAAGACACCTCCGTTGGTGATCGTTAACGTGCCGCCGGAAAACTCATCAGGCAGTAGCCGCCTGTCCCCCGCGCGCTTTGCGTAATCGACGATCTGTGCCCCGACGTCGGCCAAGCAGAGCGTACCCTCCTTTCCCCGCCGCTGAACCATCCAGCCCGCCTCGCGGGTCATCGCAACACCCACGTTGTAGAAGTAATTGTAGATGATTTCCGTCCCATCGACAAAAGCGTTCACCGACGGAAAATCAACCAGCGCCCGCTGGGCGGCCTTCACGAAAAAGCTCATGAATCCCAGGCGCACCCCGTGCTTCTCCTCAAAGGACTCCTTGTACTTCTTGCGCAGCTCCATCGCCGCGGTCATGTCCACCTCGTTAAAGGTGGTGAGGTGGGCGCTCTGCTGCTTGCTGCTGACCAGATTGGCGGCGATCGTCTGGCGCAGTTTGGTCATCTTCTTGCGTTCCTGGCTACCGGGTGCCGGCTTGGGAGCCGCGGACTTGGGAGCCGCGGACTTGGGAGCCGCCGTCGCGGATACTCCACCGGCAGCAGCTGATTGCCCGCGGTTCTTTACGTACGATTCGACGTCCCCCTTGGTGAGGCGACCGTCCTTACCACTGGGAGCGACTGACGCCGCCACGGTGGCAGCAGACAGGCCGTTCTCCTCGAGCACCCGCCGCACCGCTGGGGAGAGGGGCTGCTCCCCATGATCAGAGCCGGACGAGGTGGTGTGGCCGTCCACGTCCACGTCCGCGTCCACGTCCACGTCCACGTCGGAGGAAGCAGAGCCCGGCGCGGCGGCCTCCGCCCCCCCTTCTCCGGTGCCGGCACCGGCAGCAGCGGGGGCGCCTTCGGTGTCAATCTCTGCAACGGTAGTACCAACCTCGACTTCTTCATCAGCCTGCACGGAAATACTGATCGTGCCGCTCGCCGGCGCCGGAACGGGCAGTGTCGCTTTGTCTGTCTCCAACTCGAAGATTTCATCACCCTCGTTGACGTAGTCGCCGTCGTTCACATTCCACACGGCCAAAATGCCGCTGGTTACGGACTCGCCGACTTGAGGTACTTCTACTGCCTGTTTCATATTATCGTGACTCCTCTATTTTACGTGCCTTGACTGTATTGTGAGGCTCCCGGGCCGGGTCCAACGCATCGGAAAGCAGCTGTTCCAGCTCCAATTTGTGCTCGCGGAAGGACCCCGTCGCGGGGGAGGGGCTGGGAGCCCGCCCGACATACTCAATATTCTCAACGCCGGTGATCTTGGCCAGACGATTCTGAACAAAGCGCCATCCTCCACGATTGCGCGACTCTTCTTGAGCCCACACCACCCGTTGTGCCGATCGATACGGGGCAACGACATCGCGGATCTGCTGCTCCGGCCATGGATACAGTTGCTCGATTCGGACAATGGCCACGTTCTCCAGACCCAGCTCGCTCCGACGCGCCTCCAGATCAAAATACACTTTTCCTGAGCAGAATATCAGGGTATGCAGCGCTTCCGGGCTTCGCGGATCATCGAGGACCGGCTGGAAGGAACCGCTGGTCATATCGGACAGTGCCGACTGGGCATCCTTGTGACGGAGGAGGCTCTTGGGAGACATGACGATGAGCGGTTTTCGAAAGGGTTGCAACATCTGCCGCCGGAGCAGATGGAAAAACTGGGCCGGAAGCGTAGTGTTGACCACCTGCATGTTGTCGTCGGCACATAACTGCAGGAACCGCTCCAGGTGTGCACTTGAGTGCTCGGGACCCTGCCCCTCATAGCCGTGGGGGAGCAGCATGACCAGCCCGGAATTACGAAACCATTTACTCTCGCTGGAGGAGAGAAACTGATCGATAATAACCTGCGCCCCGTTCACGAAGTCCCCGAACTGCGCCTCCCAAATGACCAGCACCCGGGGCTGAGCCAGAGAGTAGCCGTAATCGAAACCCAGAACTGCGAATTCCGAAAGGGGACTATCGTAGACGCTGAACGTTCCCTGATCGGGAGCCACATGTTTCAGCGGAGTATAGTAGTGCGGCGTTTCTCGCGCGACGTCCCACCACTCGGCATGGCGATGACTGAACGTACCTCGGCCGGAATCTTCACCGCTGAGCCGAATCGGGTACCCTTCCGCCAGGAGTGATCCAAAGGCCAGGGCTTCCGCAAATCCCCAGTCTACCCCTTCGCCGGACTCCAGCATCTTCTGCCGTTCTTTGACCAGACGCTGCAACTTGGGATGCAGATTGAAGCCGTCCGGGACCGTTGTCAGGACCTCCGCGATGCGGCGCAGTTCCTCTTCCTGGACTGCGGTTTCCACCGGGTCAAAACTGAAGGTTCCCCGAAAGTCGCGCCACTCTCCGGTCTCAAAGGAATCGGCCATATTGAGCTTGTAATCACCCTTGGCCATATCCAGCTGTTCTTTGAGCACGTTCCGATACCGTTGGCGAAACTGTTCCTGGTCGGACTGTTTCCAGACGCCCTTTTCGTCGAGGATCTTGCCGTAGCGAGCAGGCGCACTGGGATGGTCCTTGATCATTTTGTACATGATCGGATGCGTATAGGAAGGCTCGTCAGCCTCATTGTGACCAAGGCGCCGGTAGCAGAGGATATCAACCACGGCGTCGTATCCGAACTTCTGACGCCAGCGCATCGCAAGATCCATCGCGCGGGCGATCGCCTCGGGATCGTCCCCGTTGGCGTGGAAGATCGGGATTTGGATGCCTTTCGCGAAATCGGTGGCAAAGTAGGTACTTCGGCCATCCCGGCTGGCAGTGGTAAACCCGATTTGGTTATTCACGATCACGTGGATCGTTCCGCCGGTGCGATAGCCCTTGAGCTGGCTCAGATTGAACGTCTCCGCCACCACTCCCTGTCCGTTGAACGCGGCATCTCCGTGAATGAGCACGGGAACGACGCGCTTACGGTTTACGTCTCCCCGCCGGCGCTGAATTCCCCGCGCCTTGCCCTCTACCACCGGATCGACCGCTTCCAGGTGGCTCGGATTGGCCACCAGCGAGATGTGGAGCGTTTTGCCCCTATCTGGGTCGGTATAATCGAAGCTGTGTCCCAAGTGGTACTTCACGTCACCAGTGCCACCGAACTCATGTGGTTGCTCCGCATCGATAAACTTGGCGAACGTCTCTACTGCGGGTTTGCGCATGGCGTTGGTGAACACGTTGAGCCGGCCTCGATGGGCCATTCCCACCACGATCTCTTGCACGTTGTGCTCTGCAGAGGTATAGATGAGATAGTGCAGCGCCGGAATAAGACCCTCGCCCCCTTCGAGGCTGAATCGCTTCTGGCCGATGAAGTTGGAGTGTACAAACCGCTCAAACTCTTCCGCCTTGATCAGGTCTTTCTGAAATCGAATCTTCTGTGAATCCGACCAGTCCCGGCGGTGCTGGGAGCGCTCCACCTTCTCTAAGAGCCAGCGCCGCATGACGCGATTCTTCACGTGAAGAAACTCAATTCCCAGCGTGGAAAGGTAGGTCTGCCGAGCCCGAGCGATGATGTCTCGCAACGGCATCCGGGAGGGCTCAAAGAATCCGCCGGCGTAGAACTCGGTGTCCAGATCTTCCTCTCCCAGTCCAAAGGCTTCCAACGAGAGGCTCTCAAACGCGCCCTCGACCGTGATCCGCATGTAGCGCATTTCCGGCGTCTCGTAGTTGCCGAGGGGATTGAGATCGGCGTAGATCGCTCCCACGTCCCGATAGGCCCACAGGAGCGCGTCCACCCGGCTTTGTTTATCAACGGGGAGCTCAATCCGACTCCCGCCGGCGTGCCCGATAAACCCGGTGGATCCTTTTGTTGCCCCGGCTCCGGCCGCCGCGCCGGTAGCGGTAACCTGCGGCAGCGCCCGGGCGGCGGAGGCTGCCGCCGCGGAGGCCAGCTCAGTGACGTCGGTAGTAGCTGAATCCCCGTTGGTGAACCGCGTGAAGTAATCGCGCCATTCCGACGGAACGCTCTCCGGATCGTCTTGCCACGCCTCGAAGAGCTCCTCGGCGAAGTCGGTATTGGTCATTCCCACAAGTTCCATGCTGGTATCCCTTTCGCGTCGTTAAACACAACAAGCCGCGACGGAGCGCCGCGGCCTGGGTGCGTCGGGATTATACCCCGTTTTCTTGCTGAGCGAAACAGTCAATATTACCTCGCCGTTGCCGAGGATCGCTCTTTCCATCAGCGTAATCCGTCCGGTCCGGATCAGAGCTTCTGCTTGAGGAGCGCGGGGATCTCGTCGGGCTTATTGGCTACCGGGACACCGGCATCCTCAAACGCCTTCACCTTAGCCTCGGGCGTGCCGGAACCGCCGGAGATAATCGCTCCCGCATGTCCCATCCGTTTACCCGGAGGGGCGGTCCGACCGGAGATGAACGCCACCACCGGCTTGCTCATCTTGGTTTTGATGAACTCCGCGGCTTTTTCCTCATCATCTCCCCCGATTTCTCCGATCACCACAACGCCGTCTGTGCCGGGATCTTTCTCAAACATCTCCAGGGCGTCGATATAGCTCGTGCCGATCACCGGGTCGCCACCGATACCGATGCACGTGCTCTGGCCCATGTTGTTGTTGGTCAGGTTGTACACAACCTCGTAGGTGAGCGTACCGGAACGGGAGATCACCCCGATATTGCCGGGAAGGTGTATGTGGTACGGCATGATGCCGATCTTACATTTCCCGGGGCTGATCAGGCCGGGACAGTTGGGACCGATCATGCGCAGTCCCTGCTGCTTGACGTAGTGGTACGCCTCGAGCATCTCCAGTACGGGCACACCCTCGGTAATGGTGATAATCAACGGGACCTGGGCGTCCGCCGCTTCTTTCACCGCGGCGGCGGCAAACTTGGCGGGAACAAAGATCACCGCGGCATCGATGCGGTGATCCTTCTGCGCATCAGGAACCGAGTTATACACCGGAACCTCATCCATCTTTTGGCCGCCCTTGCCGGGAGTGACGCCGGCAACAACCTTGGTGCCGTCTTTGATCATCTGCCGGGCATGAAATGACCCATCCCGGCCGGTGATTCCCTGAACCAGAACGTTGGTATTCTCATCAATTAGTATGCTCATCGCTATCTCCCTTCAATGCCGCGCCTCAGGAGGCGACTACCTTCTGCACGGCGGTGCTCAGATCATCAGCAACGGAGAATCCCTTCTCCTCCAGCAGTGCCCGGCCCTCTTCCTGGTTGGTACCCACCAGGCGAATCACCATAGGAACCTTGATGTCAATCTGATCGGTCGCCATGATGATCCCTTTGGCGATGTCGTCACACCGGGTAATTCCACCGAAAATGTTGATGAGAATCGCCCGTACCTTCTGGTTACGGAGGATGATCTTAATGGCGTTGAGCACCTTCTCCGGATTGGATGAGCCGCCCACGTCCAGGAAGTTTGCCGGCCGGCCTCCGTAAAGTTTGACGATGTCCATCGTTGCCATCGCGAGGCCGGCGCCGTTGACGATGCACCCGATG
>CAZNRF010000047.1:0-13986 GCA_964575075.1 uncultured Spirochaeta sp.
GTTTCGCAAGGTACACCCCACATACAGAGCGCCGTTCGCAATATCCTAACCATTACGATCAATCCTTTATGTTCGTCGGTGGTCTGGGGCAGGGGAAATCGGAAGATGAACGCATCGATGCTAGGGTGTTAGTGACGGAACAACGTCCGGAGGCGCGTCTGCTGATCGTCGGGGATGGTCCCTCCCGGCGACGCTACCAAGCGCAGATCCACAGACGCGGCCTCACCGGGCAGGTGATCCTGTTGGGACGCGTTCCGTACGACGAGTTGATCGCCAGCGGGCTCATTCATCACTCTCTGGCATTCGTCACCGCCAGCACCACCGAGAACCAGCCGATGACGGTGATCGAATCGATCTGCTGTGGTGTGCCCACGATTGTTCCGGACGTACCCGGTATTACGGAGCTGGTTGAAGAAAATGGTCTGCGGTTTGCCCCCCATGATGTCGAACGCTTGGCTGCGACCATGTTGAGGTTTCTCCGTGAGGAGGGGCTGCGCACCACCTGCGCTGCGGCGACCGGACCCATGATCGAGCGGTTTGATGGGCGCAACGTGGCCGGCCAGTTTGAACAGGTGTATCGAGACGCTTTGGAAAACAGGCAGGTTCCTACGGGGTAAAACTCGGGGGGGTGATCTGCCGGCGGTGAAGGGGTTCTTCGCGGTTGCGTCCCCACCGTCCCCTCACTACACTGTTGCCTATGAAAGCGGTGATTTTCGATTTGGACGGTGTGGTGGTGTATACCGACAAGTATCACTACCTGGGATGGAAACAGCTTGCGGACGAACAGGGCTGGCGCTTTGATGAGTCCCTCAACGATCAGTTGCGGGGCGTGTCTCGTATGGCTTCGCTCCAGGTAATTCTTGATCATAACGGCGTTGAGCTACCCGAGGACGAGAAAGAAACACTGGCGTCCCGCAAGAACGAGTACTACAAGAAATTGTTGGAAACGATAGATGACAGTGCGCTTGTGTCCGGGGCGATCGAGTTTATCAAGGCGCTGCGGAGCTACGGAGTTCTGATCGGCCTTGGGAGCAGTAGCCGAAACGCGCAGATGGTACTGGATAAGCTGGAAATAGCACCGCTCTTCGACGCCGTAGTGACCGGTCACGATATCACGCGCTCAAAGCCTGATCCGCAGATCTTTCTGCTGGGGGCCGAGAAACTCGGGGTGTCGCCGGAGGAATGTGCCGTGTTTGAAGACGCCGCCAGTGGGGTGGAGGCGGCGCTGGCCGGAGGGATGCTTGCGGTGGGGTTTGGCCCCAGCGAAGGGCTCGAGCAGGCGCACATCCACATCACTTCATATAATGAACTCGATCCGAAAGCGTTTGCGGCTCGCTGAACGAGATCGACCACGGCCAACGATGTGGCCGGATGGACCCGGGAGGCTACCGATATGACCACCGTCACCGAGACGGTCCACCGACAGCGGGCGTTCTTCCGGAGCGGCGCCACGTTACCGCGAGCGTTCCGGCTGGAACAACTTGAGAACTTACGCGCCGCGATCCAGGCGGCTGAGTCGGATCTTTACCCGGCGCTGTGGCAGGATCTGCACAAAGGAGAGTTCGAGACCTTCACTTCGGAGGTCGCGATCCTGTACGACGAGATCCGCTATGTTCGGCGACACCTCAAGCGCTGGATGCGACGACACCGCGTATCGACCCCGGTCCTGCACGCTCCGGCCAGGAGTTATACCGTTCACCGGCCGCTTGGGGTCTCGGCGGTTCTGAGTCCCTGGAACTATCCCTTCCAGCTGACGATTGCACCGGTAATTGCCGCCATTGCGGCGGGAAATACGGTGGTTCTCAAGCCCTCGGAGTTTGCTCCGGCTACTGCCGCCGTGATCGAGCAAATGATCGCTGATAACTTCGATCCGGCGTATCTGGCATGCGTCAACGGTGACGGGGCGGTTGCAGCAGAGCTCACCGCAGCACCGGTGGATCACATCTTTTTTACCGGGAGTACTCGGGTTGGCCGGACGGTCATGAAAGCCGCGGCGGAACGGCTGGTTCCGGTCACGCTCGAACTTGGTGGAAAATCTCCGGCGATCGTTACGGAGTCGGCCCGGATCGATGTCACCGCCCGACGGATTCTGTGGGGCAAAATACTGAACGCCGGACAAACGTGTGTAGCGCCGGATTATGTGGTGGCGCACCGGGCGGTAGTGGATGATCTGCTTTCGGCGTTGTCTCGGTCTCTGGAAGAGTTCTTTCCGGAAGGACCGGACGGGTCGGAAGATTACGGTCGGATCATCAACGACTCCCATTTTGCTCGGCTCGCGGATCTCATGGAGCGGCAGGAGAGATCCGGCGATCCGGTGCTGGGGGGAGACCGAGATCCTGCCTCCCGGTATATCGGCCCCACCGTGTACCATCCAGTGGGGTGGACCGATCCCGTCATGGAGGATGAACTCTTCGGACCGATTCTTCCGGTCATTCCCTATGATTCCTTACAGCACGTCTTCGATCACATTGCGGAGCAGCCCAACCCCTTGGCGGCATATCTGTTTACCGAACGTCGTGGCGATATCGAACGATTCGAACAGTCGATTACGTTTGGAGGAGGCACCATAAACGACACGATTGTCCACCTGGTGAACCCCGAACTACCCTTCGGGGGATGCGGACCGAGCGGCGTGGGCAGTTACCACGGCTTCGCGGGGTTTCGGGCATTTAGTCACGAGACGTCGATTATGCACCGGAGTTCCCGTGTCGACATCCGGTTGAAGTATCCGCCCTATAAGAATGCGCTGAGCCTGATTCGGCGGGTTATGCGTCCTTAGAAGGGGCTCGCGCTGGCGGCTGCGGCGCTCCGACGGCGCCGGCCAGAACATCCAGCGCCTCCCGAGATGAGGAGGTCGCGTACAGCGCTTCCAGGAGCTCCTCGTCGGGGAGTACGTAGTTCCGAAAAAACTTCTTCAGCACTTCGTAATTGCGTCGATCTCCCCAGAACCCGGTAAACTCCGTGATGTGCTCCGTGAGATACGCCAGGCGACGCTCGCGCTCCTGAGTTCCCGAGGTGAGGTGGGAGTCTACAAAGAGCAGCGGGTCGGCAAAGATGCCGCGGCCCACCATGAAGCCGTCGGCACCGCTCTCCGTAACCAGCCGGTGCCCGTGGGCCAGATCGGCCACATCCCCGTTCCCGAGGATCACCGTGGAGGAGGTGGCATCGCGCAGCTCTACCACCCGTCGTACCTCGTTCCAGTCGGCCGCTCCCTCCGACATCTGGTCGGCGGTTCGCGGGTGCACCGTGAGCGCGTCCAGCCGCTGCTCCAGAAGAAACCCGCACCATTCCTCGGTGCGGGGGCGGTCCAGACCGATTCGCGTTTTCACGCTGAGCGGCAACGTTGAGCCCTCCCGACACGCCGCGATGATCTCCGCGGCGAGGGACGGATTTCCGATCAGAGCGGAACACGCCCCGGCCTTGCGAATCTTCTTCACGGGGCATCCCATATTGAGGTCGATTCCGTCGAATCCAAGCGCCTCCACTGCAGCCGCGGCGTGCCGAAACTCTTCCGGCCGCGTGCCCCAGATCTGGGCGATCAGCGGGCGCTCTCCTTCGGTGAACCGAAGCCGTCCGTCTCCCGGGCGGCCGCGGACCCGCTCCGACGCCGTCCGAATCGCGCCGTCCACCCGGGTGAACTCGGTAAACATCACATGCGGACCGGCCCGCAGACCGTTGGTAGCTTCTTGGGACCATCGACGGACAAGCCGACGAAAGACCGTATCGGTGACGTCCTCCATCGGTGCCAACGCGGTGATGGGACGAGGGAGCTGTGTCCACGAGAATGTTGAGCTATCCATGGAAAACTCCGATATCAGAAAAACGCCCGCAGCATCCAGCTGGTGGCAACTCCCAGGTAGTTACCGATCGCATATCCCACGATTCCGGTGGTAATACCGGCGGCGATTATCTGGGGATTCTTTACCGACGGAGCAACCATGCCGACGAAGGGAGGCGAACAGATCGCGGCGACACTGGTCACCATGACCGTCTCCGGATCTACCCGGAAGAGGCGCGCCAGGATCAGGTGCAATCCGAGACTCCCAAACACGGCGATACTGACGTAGCCGATCACCGTCGGCGATGTCTGCAAAATCTCGACGGGGTCCGCCATGGATCCTACCACCACCGCGAATACCAGGATCAGGAGCTCACCCATTTTGAAACTGGGTTCCAACTCGTTGACTCCCGGCAACAGGGTGGCTGCCAGCGCCAGGGTGGTGATTGCGAGGATGACCGTTACGGTCTGCAATTCGGGACGAAATGAAACGGATATGGCCAAGCCCAGCACCACGATGCCGATTGCCAAGGTGAGGGCCATGCCGCTCTGCTTGAGTCTGCCCGGGCGAATGATGTCACGAAAATCCAGCTGCTCCCGCCGAGTTTCCCGCCGCTCGGTGGGGCCGGCCAGCGCCTTGCGCGGAAGTACACGACGGAAGATCTTGTCTCCGATCGTGACGATAAACAAGATGTACACGGCGCTCACCAGAATATCCACGGTGTGAACGGTGAGATACAACGACGTATCGATATTGAGTGCCGTGCGGATCGCCGCCAGATTGGGGGTTCCCCCGCTGTACACGCCCACGAGGAGCCCCGCCATGTCGGCACTCTCCGTGAACGTACCGCGGTACACCACGTGCCCCACGGTGACCGCGATCACGATCGAAGCCACGGCGAGTCCCAGTGAGAGCAGCGCCCGGCGCCCCGCCATGGGCCATTTCCGGAGATCCACCGAGAAGAGCATCAACGGAATAGAGAGCGCCACCATCACACTGGAGATCGCCTCCTGCGTGGCGGCGAGATTGTCGGTATGGGGTACGACAACGGATAGGAACAGGCCGAGAACGTAGGCGGGAATGATCGGGTTGAGCCCGGACAGCGCCGGAACACGACGAATCACCGTCACAATCAGCAGGGGACCAAGGATGTACAAGCTAAGTGTCAGTGCAATCACACGCGATCCTTACGTTTTTTCAGCCACACGAGCATCCCCCCGAGTACCCAGAATCCAATGGTCGCCAAAACCGTCGGCCATACCGGGGTATTCGACTGTTCTATCCGCGGAAGCCACACCACAACGGTTCCCACGGCGGCAATGATGATACCCATAGTGACGGCATAGTACACCATAGGTCCGGGGCAATAACAAGCGGGATTACGCGGGCGTAGCGAGCAGTTGCCAAATTACGGATGTTCACCACTTGCCATAATCGAATTCCTTTTTGTTGCGTGATAGTCGACTCAGGCGCAGCATAGCTACAGAACACAATCGAGGAGGCTATGAGAATGGCTGCAACAGCAATGGCTACGAGAGCGCGAATTCAGCGCTTCGGTCGGTTTTTGAGTGGCATGGTAATGCCGAATATCGGAGCGTTTATCGCGTGGGGATTGATAACTGCGATGTTTATCCCGACCGGGTGGATTCCCAACGAACGGTTAGCGGAGCTGGTAGGCCCGATGATTATGTACTTGCTGCCGCTGCTCATCGGATTCACCGGTGGTCGGATCGTGTGGAATCTCCGAGGGGGAGTTGTCGGCGCGATCGCCACGATGGGTGTGATCGTGGGTGCGGACATTCCGATGTTTCTCGGCGCGATGATCATGGGTCCGCTTGGTGGTGTCGTTATCAAGAAGTTCGACGAGTGGGTCGAGCCGCACACGCCGGTTGGGTTCGAGATGCTGGTGAACAACTTTTCCGCCGGAATACTGGGAGGCGCCCTCGCGGTAATCTCTTTGGTGACCATTAATCCTGCGGTAGTCGGAATTACGGCTGTTCTCCAGGCAGGAGTGGATGTCATCGTAAATGCGGGCCTCTTGCCGTTGGCATCTATCTTCATCGAGCCGGGGAAAATCCTCTTCCTGAACAATGCGATCAACCACGGAATACTCGGCCCCCTCGGGGCGGCGCAGGTTCAGAACATGGGACAGTCGGTGTACTTTCTGCTTGAAACCAACCCAGGACCGGGACTCGGTATTCTGCTGGCGTATTTCGTATTCTCCAAAGGGGCCGTAAAGGACTCAACTCCGGGGTCGGTGATCATCCATTTCTTTGGTGGGATACACGAGATCTACTTTCCCTACGTGCTGATGAATCCGGCGCTCTTGTTGGCGGTAATTGCCGGTGGTGCCTCGGGAGTCTTGACGTTCGTGATACTCGGGGCAGGTGCGGTGGCCACACCTTCTCCCGGAAGCATAATCGCCCTCATGGCCGTTGCCCCCCGAGGCGGACACCTTGCGATTCTTGCAGGAATTACGATCTCCGCAGCGGTTAGTTTTGTGGTGGCGATGCCCTTCGTGCGACGGTTTACACAGCGGCAGGTTGACGGTGCTGCTACGCTGTCTGAGGCGAAGGAGCACGTTCAAGCGATCAAAGGCATGGGTAAGGTCACCAAAATCGTATTCGCCTGCGACGCCGGCATGGGCTCAAGCGCTATGGGTGCCAATCGGCTCAAGAAGAAACTGAAGGCTGCAGGGCTTGATGTGGTGGTAGAGCACGCATCGGTGGACGAGGTGTCTCAGGACGCGGAGCTGGTAATATCCCACCAGAATCTCACGGATAGAGCCCGGGCAGTCGCGCCCCATGCGCGTCACTTCAGCATTACGAACTTCGTGAATGCACCGGAATAAGACGACATCGTGAACGAGCTTTCCCGAAACGGAGCAAACTCCGAGAAGCACGAGCCGGCGGGAGTGTAGACTTCCGATAGACAACAGCTTTTGTGGCCGGGTGCGAGGGAGTGACTTCTTCCCGGCCCCATATCGAGGATTTCTATGGCGAGTTTTGTAGCGCGACTGCGAGAAAGTAACACAGTCGCGGTGAACCAGTCTGTTGCGGACTGGGAAGAGGCGATTCGGGTTGGCGGAAGATTGATGATTGATGCCGGACTGGTCGAGCCCCGTTATATTGACGCGATCATCTCCAACCATAAGGAGATGGGGCCGTATTTCGTGATTGCACCGGGTATCGCTATGCCGCACGCGAAACCGGAGAACGGTGTATTGGCGACCGGTTATGCCATTGTCACCTTGAACCGCCCGGTTCAGTTCGGCGATGAAGATAACGATCCCGTTGACGTGTTGGTTTTTGCCGGAGCGGTAGATCGAGAGGAGCACAACCAGGAAGCGGTTCCACAGATCGCGGAACTGTGTGACAGCGAGCAGTACATTGCCGAGCTGCGGAAGGCCCCTGATTCCGAGACGGTTCATACTATTCTCAAAGAGTTTGAGCGAGCCCTGGTGGCAGGAGAGTTAGACTGATGCAGAGTATTGGAGCAAGACTCTATGGCAAGAGCGATATTCGAGTAGAACGGTTTGAGTTGCCTGCCATAAAGGATGATGAAATCCTGGCTCGGGTGCGCGCCGACAGTCTGTGCATGAGTACGCTGAAAGCGGCCACGCTCGGTCCGGACCATAAACGCGTCCCCGATGACGTGGCTACCAGTCCTGTCCTGGTGGGCCACGAGCTGGCGGGCGAACTGGTAGAGGTGGGCGCGACCTGGAATGACCGGTATAAGCCGGGGCAAACGTTCACGATTCAACCGGCGATAAACTACCGTGGGAGCATGAACTCACCGGGGTACTCATACCCATACTGCGGTGGCGATGCGACCTACATAATCTTGCCACGGGAGCTCATGGAGATGGATTGCCTGTTACTACACGGTGTTCCAGACCATTTTCGTGCGGCCCTCGCTGAGCCGTATTCCTGCGTAGTTGGAGCGGCGCGAAGTCTGTTTCGCACCGACCGTCGGAGCCACAATCACTATATGGGAATCCGTTCCGGAGGCTCCATGGCCATCTTCGGTGGTGGCGGACCAATGGGGTTGGCCGCGATTGACTATGCACTCAGTGGGCCGCAGCGACCCGCCCGACTGGTTGTCACCGATGTGGACCAGTCGCGCTTGGACCGAGCGCGGCACATCTTTCAACGGATAGCAGCGGAGCGAGCGATCCAGCTGTTTTTCTTCAATCCGTCCACCTCGGATCAGGCGGAGCGGGAACTGAGGCAGATGGCGGGGGACGGCGGATACGATGATATCCTCGTTATGATTCCCGTGCCGGGCGTGCTGGAGCAAGCCGATCGCCTGTTGGCATTCAACGGATGTCTGAACTTCTTCGCTGGGCCCACGGATACCGAGTTCCAAGCCCGGCTCAACTACTATGGAGTTCACTATCTCGAGCACCACGTCATCGGCACTACTGGTGGAACTGTGGACGATGAGCGCGAAGCGCTGGAGCTGCTGGAGCGGGGACTCACCCGGCCGCAAGCTCTTGTTACCCACATAGCCGGTCTCAATGCAGTTCCTGAGACAACGTTGCACCTAGATACGTTGGGAGGCGGCAAGAAGCTCATCTATCCGGAGTTGGATTTATCGCTCACCCCGCTGGATGAACTTGATCAGCTTGCCGCGGCGGATGAATGGTATCGTCCACTGGCGGAACGGGTAGCAGATGCGGGCGGGCTGTGGAGTGGCGCTGCTGAGCAATGGCTGTTAGACCACGCTCCGAGAATCGAGGATAGGATTGCGCCATGATCGTCTGTGTTGGTCTGAGTCCGGCACTGGGGCGGGTGATGGTCCTATCGCAACTCGCAGTGGGGGACGTGAATCGCGTCTCCCGTTACGTAGAGGTTGCCGCCGGCAAGGCCACGAACGCAGCTCGGGTGATCGTACAGTCAGGAGGGGCGGCGACGGTCGTGTCTCCGCTCGGGGCCGAGTCTGCGGATCTCTACCGGAAGCTTGCGGTGTCTGATGGAATCGAGATGGCAGCGGTGGAGTATCCAGGTAGAATCCGATGGGCTGTGACGCTGGTTGATCCTGAGCACGGTGCCACAGAAATCGTGTGCAACGAACCTGAGCCGGTTCCCGAAGCGGCGGGAGACGCAGTCGTGGCTGAGTTCAAGAGGCTCCTGCCCATCGCCTCGGCATGCGTGGTAGCCGGGAGTCGTCTGGAAAATCTGCCCTCCTCGATCATAACCAGGATAGTCGACTCCACGGTTTCCGCCGGAATACCACTGTTTCTTGATATCCGAGGCACAGACCTCACGGATGCGCTTGCGGTGACTCTCCCGGACACAACCCGGGATCACCGGATTACCATTAAGATCAATGAAGAAGAATTTCTGGCTACGGCGGATCACGTTGCGACGAACCTGACCGATTCAGTGGCCCATTTTGCCCGGAATCACCGGGCATCTCTTGTAGTGACCCGCGGACCGGATCCCGTGGTCTACTCGGATGCTACAGGTTCGATCGGCGTCCGTGAAGTAGCCTCCGTCAATGTCGTCAATCCGATCGGTAGTGGTGACGCGTTCCTGGGTACCCTTGCTGGCCGCATGGTAGCGGGAGAAGAGCTCTCCGTCGCAGTGGCCGCCGCCGTCAATGCCGCCGGTAAGAACACTGGGTTTCTTCGGCCGGGAACAATTCAGGGACCGTAGTCCGGTGTCGTTGAATGGAAGGAGCATGAGATGATCGAAAAAACGGTAGTTGTCCAAAACGAAGAGGGACTGCACACGCGCCCCGCGAATCAGTTCGTGAAGCGTGTGAAGCAGTTTGCCAGCGAAGTGACTATCGGTAAGAACGGAACGGAGGCGCCGGGAAAAAGTCTCCTAAAAATTATGAAGCTCGGCGTAGTTCAGGGGGACACCGTTCTCCTGCGCTGTGACGGCTCGGATGAACAGGCCGCTATGGCCGCGCTGGAGGAGCTGCTATCATGATTCAGGGAATAGCGGCTGCTCCCGGAGTTGGAGTAGGGACAGCTTACCTGCTCCATGAGCGCGTCGTACCTCTGGGAAACGCCGACGTTGAGGAGTCCGGAAGCGAACCCCACCCGCAGAAGACGTCCGAAAATGAATTGAATCGGTTTACCACCGGCCGAACGGCGGCGGCGGCCGACTACCGAACGCTCACCGATCGCATCCGCAGCCGAGTGGGCGAGGATGAGGCTGAGATATTTGAAGGGCATCTGGAGATCTTGACCGGGGATGATCTTGCCGAAGCGGTGGAAACGACGATTCTTTCCGAATCCACGTCTGCGGAACAAGCTGTCCGGGCGTTCGTTGAGGCTACTGCCGAAGAGTTTGAGCAACTTGAGTCAGAGTACTTTCAACAACGCGCCAGCGATATTCGCGATATTGGAAACCGCCTGGTGGAGGCGATTTACTTCGGTTCGATTTCCGATCCCGGGCAGCTCCCCGACAATAGCGTGGTGGTGGCAGACGAGCTTACTCCCTCGGCAACGGCACGGCTCGACATTAGTCGTGTGGTGGCGATCGTCACGGAGAAGGGCGGACGCACCTCCCACGCGGCGATTCTGGCGCGGTCCCTATCGATTCCGTGCGTGACCGGGGTCACTGGATTCGTGACTTCGGTTCGCCCAGGCCAGTGGCTCATGGTCGACGGGGACACCGGAACCATCGATACCGACGTGGACGAATCTACCCGTAAGGAAATAGACCGCCGTCGGCGGGAGGCTGAGGCTGAACGGGAAGCGCAGATGCGGTGGTCCCGGGAGACACCGACGGCACTGTCCGACGGGACGCCGATCCACCTGTCCGCGAATGTGAGTGGGGTGATGGAGGCTGAGCGCGCGGCGGCGGTGGGAGCGGAGGGCTCTGGACTTGTGCGAAGCGAGTTCATATTCATGGGATTCTCTGATTACCCCACCGTTGATCAGCAAGCGGAAGAGTACCGGAAGATCTGCGAGCTGCTCGCGCCTCATCCGGTGGTAGTGCGGTTACTCGACTGCGGGGCGGACAAACCGTTGCCGTATGGCCGGCACGAGTCCGAGGACAACCCGTTTCTTGGCGAGCGCGGGATCCGCTTCCTCATGGCGCGGCCGGAACGACTTCGGCAGCAGATTTCCGCGATCTGTCGGGTTGCCGCTGAAGGGCTTCACATACAGCTCATGGTTCCCATGGTGATCAACACCGACGAAATAGAGCAGGTACGGTTGCTGGTGGCAGAGGAAACTCCGGAAAGTGCCGAGCCGCCTCCGGTGGGGATCATGGTGGAAACGCCCGCCTCCGTAATGAGAATCGAACCGTTTGCCGCCGCGGCGGACTTTGTGAGTGTCGGGACCAACGATCTTATACAGTACATGCTGGCAGTTGATCGCGGAAATACCCGCGTGGCATCCCTCTATGATGAATTCAACCTTACCGTGCTCGCCGCACTGGACCGGATCTTCGCAGCATGTCGCGCCGCGGGTACCCACGCGGCGGTGTGCGGAGATATGGCCAGTCATGGGAACACGGCTTTAGTGCTCCTTGCACTGGGAGCCGAGGAGCTGAGCGCCGCTGGACCCGCGATTCCGGGTCTGAAGCGACTTTTCCGATCGATAACCGCCTCTGATCTGGAGGGTCTGGCGGGGGTCCTTCGATCCGCGGCCTCCGCTGAAGACGCCCGACGGGCGGTTGAGACCGTCATGGAGCGGCAGCTGGAACGCTCATGAAACAGCGGCACCGAACGATCCTGGGATTTTTGTCAAGCTCCCCGGCTGAGTTCACTACAGTGGAGCAGCTGGCGGAAATCTGCGACGCCGGTGCCCGAACCATCCACCGGGACCTTGAGCAGCTTGAGCGGTCTTTGGCGTTTCGAGGAATTCGGCTGGAGCGTCGTCGCGGTCGAGGCGTTCGTCTATTGGATGACCTTCCGGGGGATATGCTGGCAAAAGCGTCGGTGGAGGGCGGAGCTTCCCACGAAGCCGCAGACCGGCCGATGCTGGTTTTGTTGTATCTCATTGCCAACCCTGGGTGGTGCAAGATCTCTGAGTTAGCCCACGTGTTCTTTCTCAGCGACTCCTCCGTGAGCACCGCTCTGGCCCATGTGGAGGACGTTATTCCGGCATCCGTGGGACTGGAGCGTCACAAGGGAGTAGGCGTACGGATTACCGGCGATGAGCTCACGCTCCGACTAGGGTTTATCGGCGTCTTTTCTCGGCTATTTCCGTTATACGTGTCGGATCGGGAAGACAACGGTCATCGCCTGCTTCGGTCATTGCGATTGGGAGACGCCGCGCACCTGATCCTGAGTGGGATTTCGGCGGCGGAAGGAATCCTCAGCTATCGGTTGGCCCCGGGCTACGCTGGAATGCTGTTTAGTTACATATATCTCCTTCGCAGACGTATTCCCGAAGGGCAGATGCTGCGGACCGGGCCATCCCGGGCCGGTCCGCAGCATGTCCCGTCTCGGGGCGATGGGTTGATGCGGGCGGCTCGGGAGATCGAGAATCTGGCGCTCCGTGACGGTATCGCCGGAGTCTTGCCCCCGGTGGAACAAGCGCTGCTGGCCGATGTGATCGGCGCGTGTGAACCGGTGGATTCTCCGATTGCGATGACTGCCAACGTACTCGGAGGCTTGGAGCAGCCGGTGGATCAGGTGATCGAAAGACTCCTCGCAAGAATAGAAGAAAAAGAGCACGTTTGGCTTCACGATGATTCCTCATTGCTCAATTACTTACGTCTTACCCTCGCAGCGGTTACTCGGCGTATCCACCTCTTCCGACAGTGGGATGCGATTTGGTTACCCTCGATTCCGACCGCCCAGGAGTGTGGGGAGAACCCAGTATCGCTATTATTGCTCCAAGAGTACCTGCGGGTGTTCCCTTCTCTGTTTACGGCGTGGCCCCACGGATTCGGCGCACTTGAGGACGTGCTGTGTAGGCAACTGCGAGAGCCGTATCTCGCGGTAGAGGCACGGCTGTCGTCAATACATCGCCGAAGAAGTGCAGGATTGTCCATTAAGATTCTCTGCTACGAGGGACTCGGTATGTCGGCATGGTTGGGGGCGTTGGTCAAGGGAATACTGCCTTCCGGCGCTACTGTAGATACTCGATGGGAGACCCAGGTAGCAGATAATCGTTGGGACCTGGTGATCGCGACTTATGACGTAAATATTGACGGTGTACCATCGATTGTGATCGATGCGGATGATACCCCGGAAGGGATCAGGAAAGATGTTGAGGATGCGGTCAGGCAGATTCTACCTGCAGCAGCGGGGGCTGACGTGCGGCGCAATTCGGCGGGGGAAGCACTCTCCGGCGAGGTCGAGCTTAGGTCCGACACGCGGAACTCCCGGTTGTCTTTATCGGTGGTGATGTCCGTCGTACGAACATTTTTCCTCGAAGCGATTGAGCCCGGTGTCGAGGTAATTGATGCGGCAGTGGACGCCCTCGACCGTGGGGACTGCGACCGTCAGCTGCTTCGGGCGGACCTGCTCCGGCGGGAGTCCTACGGTTCGTTGGTTTTCGACGATCTGGGGGTTCGACTGGTCCATTGTCGGTCTAACGGTATACCGGATCCCCGAGCAGGTGTCCTACGGTCTGAGGCCCATGGGGTTGTTCTCGTGTTGGCTGCTCCGCGAACCGCACCTCCGGAACAGACGGCAGTACTCTCTGAGATTGTGGTGGCGCTCACAGAGGATGACGTACTCTCCCGCGCCCTTACAGATGGTACTGTGGAGGAAATACGCGCCGGTCTAACGGAACTGTTCAGCCGGCTGTTGAGCTGATGAGCGAATCTACTTGAGCCATGGACTCGATCACGACCTCGGCGGCGGACAAATCCGGCGCGCCGGAACTGGGATTTCGATAGGCGATGCATCGCATGCCCGCGGCCACTGCGGCGGCTACTCCGTGGGTGGAATCTTCCACGACCCAGCAGCGGTGCGGATCAACGTCGAGACAAGCGGCGGCAGCGAGGTATATTTCCGGATTCGGCTTGCTGTGAGCCACATCGTCGGCGCTCTTCACGCATCGAATGATACCGGCGGTATTGGTGATGCGGATCACCTCCTCAATCTGTTCCCGCGGGGCGGATGAGGCGATCGCCACGGCGAATCCCCGCTGCGCTGCGTTCCGGATCGCCTCCACCGCACCAACCACCAGCGGCACGAACCCATCGCGGAGTGCGGCCCGCTAGCGGGCTCGTTCCAGTTCCACCACCTCCGGGACCGTTCGGTTCAGCGCGTTCCATTCTTGCGGAGG
>CAZNRF010000048.1:0-4459 GCA_964575075.1 uncultured Spirochaeta sp.
CCCTCTCCGGCGGTATCGTGCCGCTCCAAGGAAGATGATGGTCCGGGGTGAGGCTGAAGAGCTGCTAGAAGTCGACGTTGATATAGATCGGGATGAGGTGGTCGTTGCGGGCGTAGAAGCGGTAGCTGTTGTCGTCCTGCTCGACTCCCCACACCTCTATGTAATCGCTGTCGGTCCCATAGCGGGGGCCCGTCTGAGCCGACAGGTTCAATCCAAATCCAAAAACCAATCCAACAAGGAGGCCCAGAACGAAAATCCGTGGGGCCCGATGCGTGCCATTCATAGGCATAAGATACCGCTCTGGTTACAATGCGTCAGGAGGTGTTGCGATGGCCCATGAACATGTTCCGGCGGCGGAGGAGATTCTGGACCAGGAGTTTCCGGTACTGGACAAAGGGTTTGTCCGGCTGGTGGATTACCTGGGCGGAGACCAGCGCATTGTGCAGTCGGCCCGCGTCTCCTACGGAGCGGGTACCAAAACGTACCGCCAGGACAAAGGGCTCATTAACTACCTCCTGCGTAACGAGCACACCTCGCCGTTTGAGCAGGTGGTGTTTACCTTTCATACGAAGATGCCGATCTTCGTGGCGCGCCAATGGGTGCGCCACCGCACGGCGCGGCTGAACGAGATCTCCGGGCGGTACAGCGTCATGAAGGATGAGTTTTACGTTCCCGGGGAGGATGCGGTGGCGCCGCAGTCCACCGACAACAAGCAGGGCCGCAGCGGTGAGGCCTTTGTGCCGGAGGAGGCGCGGGCGATTCAGGCCGAACTCGAGATGCAGCAGCAGGGTGCGTACCGGGGATACGAGGCGCTGCTGGAACGCAACGTGGCGCGGGAATTGGCGCGCATCAATCTGCCCCTTTCGATGTATACCGAATGGTACTGGCAGATCGATCTGCACAACCTGTTTCATTTTCTGAAGCTCCGGATGGATGCCCACGCCCAGTACGAGATTCGCGCCTATGCGGAGACGATGTTTGAGATCGCACAGCGGGTGTGCCCGATCGCCACGGAGGCGTTTGATGAGCACGTGCGGGGAGGATTGAGTTTCTCGAGGGGTGAATTGGCGGTGCTTCGGGAGCTTCTCGCTGGTGGCGAGACCGGTGATGCCGCTGAGACCGGTGAGAGTCGTGATACGGTAGCGGCCGCAGCGTCCGGGGCTGCGGGCGTGCTGGAAGAGCGAATTCGAGCCGTCGGTGAGCGGCATGGAATTGAGGGGCGAGCCTTGGATCGTCTCGTGGACAAGGTCCGCGATGGACGCTCCGGCTGAGTTCGCTAAAAAAGGTTTGCAGCATAGATGACGTTGAACTACGATTAAGAGACACGGAGGACACAATGAGTGATGAGATACGCACCGATAGCAACCAATACCTGACGTTCACCCTGGTGGAGGAGCAATACGCCGTGGAGGTGTACGACGTAAAAGAGGTCCTCGAGTACACCTCTGTGACCCGCGTCCCTCGGACACAGGATTTTATGCGGGGCGTGATCAACCTTCGCGGCAGTGTGGTCCCGGTAATCGATCTCCGGTTGAAGTTTGGGATGGGCGAAACCGAGAAGACGATCGAGACCAGCATTATCGTAATGGAGGTGGAGATCGGTGGTGAGAAGGTTACCGTGGGTACCTTGGCCGATAGCGTCCAAGAGGTGATCAACCTTGATGATAGTCAGATCGAGCCGGCGCCGCAGATCGGCACGCGGATTAACACGGAGTTCATTCGAGGGATCGGGAAGCAGGAAGACCGCTTCATTATCATTCTCGATATTGATCGGATCTTTTCCGAGGAAGAGCTCACGGCGGTAGTCGAGGAGGTCGGCGCCAAGTAAGATGGGGCATTATGCAACATCGACAGTCCTCGTGGTTTTCCTTCGGCGAGATTCGTGGCAGTGATGCCGGTTTCGCCGCTCTCAGTTTCCGGTTTACGACCGGTGCGGCGTCCTTCGCCCGCTCCTCGGATCATTGGCTCCGCCTATCGTTGCGTCTCGATTCGGCGGTTACCGGGGAGGAGGATCTCACCGGCCCCGGGCAGATTCGCTCCTGGGCGGTGGACCCGGCCGGCCTCGCCGGACGGCATTGGCATCGGGCGGATGTGGATGAGCCGATTGGAGCGGTCGATCACCGTAGTATTCGCCATGCCGCGGGCCATGGCGGCGTAGAGGGAAATATCAATCCCCACGAAGACACCAGAGGTATCGTACCGGTGGAGGTACGAGGCCACCGGTTTTCCCTTCCCTTGGCGGGCAGTTCCCTGGATACGCTGGAACTTGCACGAAGCCGGGACGGTGTCTTGGTCTCCCTTCCCTTGGATCCGGATGTTCGGGTTTATGGGCTTGGTGAGAAGACCGGCTCCCTGGACAAGCGCGGCCGTACCTGGACGATGTGGAACTCCGATGAACCGGACCACACGCCGGAGCGGGACCCCCTGTACCAGTCGATCCCCGTGGCGTACCTGTTTACTCCCGAGGGAACCAGCACCCTCTTTGTAGATAGTACCGCCACCGTTCACTTTGACGTGGGGGAAGGTGATCCGGGGCGCCTGCAGATCGAGATCCACGATACCTCCTTCGACATCTATCTGCGTCATGATTCCTCGCTGCCGGAGGCGGTGGAGGCGTACACCGGGCTCACCGGGCGTCATGAGCTGCCGCCGGAGTGGGCGTTGGGCTTTCAACAGTGCCGCTATAGCTATTTCCCTGAGCGCCGCGTGCTTGATGTGGCCGGTGCGTTGCGTCGGGAGGAGATTCCGGCGGATGTTCTCTATCTCGATATCCACTATATGGACGGCTACCGCGTGTTTACCTGGGACCGGCGCCGGTTTCCCGATCCCGCCGCCATGATCGCCCGTCTCAGAGAGCAGGGATTCCGCCTGGTGACGATCGTGGATCCCGGGGTCAAGACGGATACGGAGTACCCGGTGTTTGCCGAAGGGGCCGCAGGTGATCTTTTTCTCGATGAGCCCACCGGGATTCCCTATGTTGGACAGGTGTGGCCGGGGGATGCGGTGTTTCCCGATTTCACCGACCCCCGCACGCGGTCGTGGTGGGCGCAACGGCACACGGCGCTCTTTGATGAAGGCGTGGCGGGAATCTGGAACGACATGAATGAGCCGGCGGATTTTACCGGAGACGATGTGTACCGGCCGGATTTCACGGTGCCGGATCGCTTGGTGGCTCAGAACGACGGATATCCCGCTTCCATGGCGCGGCTTCACAACGCGTATGGAAACGCGATGAACGAGGCCACCCGTGAGGCGTTTCGTACCCACCGGCCGAATGAGCGCGGGTTCGTGTTGACTCGCGCCGGCTATGCGGGAGTTCAGCGGAATGCGGCGGTCTGGACGGGAGACAACCACAGCTGGTGGGAGCATATCGGACTCATGACGCCGATGCTTGCCAATCTGGGCCTCAGTGGCGTTGCCTTTGCCGGGGGTGATGTGGGGGGCTTCCAGCTCAACGCGTCGGGGGAGCTTTACGCCCGGTGGATCGCGGCGGCGGCGCTGACGCCGTTCTTTCGGGCGCACAGCGCACTGGATACGCAGGACCACGAGCCGTGGAGTTTCGGCGGGGAGGTGCTGGCGGTGGCGCGACGCTACGTGGGGCTGCGCTATCGGCTCATGCCCTACCTGTATACGCTGTTTGAGGAAGCGTCCCGCCGCGGGTCGCCGGTGGTGAGGCCGCTGGTGTGGGAGTTTCCTCGAGATCCGCGTGTGGCCAATCGGGCTGATTCGTTCATGGTGGGCTCTTCGCTGCTGGTGGCCCCGGTGGGAACCCCGGGGGTGCAGGAGCGTTCAGTCTATCTTCCCGCCGGCACCTGGTACGATTTCTGGACCGGAGACCGCATCGAGGCGGGAGATCCCGGGCGGCCGGAGGCGGGCGGCGTGGTTGTGGCGTGTGACGCGCCGGTGGACCGACTGCCGATCTTTGTGCGAGGCGGTTCGGTGATACCCTTTGAGTCGCTCCGGCAGCACACCGGAGAGGCGGGAGATGGGATCCTCCGGTTATTGGTGGCGCCTGACGCCGATGGCTCGGCGGAAGGACAGATCTACGCTGATGCCGGAGAGGGATTCGAATACCGCCACGGTGCCTACTGGCGCGCGGATTGTAGCGCGGCGATAGCCGGGGCCGATGGGTCCGGGGATGTGACGATTTCGGTTGTCGCCGGTAGCGGGTATCGAGAGATTCGCTGGGACCACGTACAGGCTTTTTCGGTGAACGGGCACATACCGCCGGCCGCCACCATCGGTTTGATTGACGGCGCATCCGGCGCGCCACACACTCCACCGTCGGACGCGCTCCCTCTTGTTCCCGAGGGGACGATGGTAGTACCCACCGGGGCGTAAGTACCCGCTGGGGTGACTACCCACTGGGGCCGCGTTTGAGCCCCACATCTTCGGGGTATCACCCGTTTCCAAGGGCGCCATGCTTTTCAGCTCTGTAGGAGAGAGTACAAAACTCTTT
>CAZNRF010000048.1:4559-13976 GCA_964575075.1 uncultured Spirochaeta sp.
CGTTTCCAAGGGCGCCATGCTTTTCAGCTCTGTAGGAGAGAGTACAAAACTCTTTGCGAAACGGAGGCAGTGTGAGTACACTACAAGAGCGGTTGGCCGATCAACTTTCGGCGCTCATGGAGACCCACGATTCGGAAGCGGCCAGGCATTTTGCCGAGCACCTGGTGCGGTATTTTGTGACCCGGGAGACGGGAGTGGACGAAGATCTTGTCACGCGCATCGACAACGGATTTGCCTCAGCGGCGGCAGAGCGCGCAGAAATCCGCGATGAGATGCGAGAGGGCTTTGCCGCAGCCGCGGCAGACCGGCAGGATATCCGCGATGAGACACGGGACGGCTTTACCGCGGCAGCCGCAGATAGGCAGCGCATTGAACAGGCGGCGGCGGCGGACCGGCAGGATATCCGCGATGAGATGCGGGACGGTTTTGCCGCGGCAGCCGCCGATAGACAGCGTATTGAACAGGCGGCGGCGGCGGACCGACAGGACATCCGCGAAGAGACGCGGGACGGTCTTGCCGCCGCGGCCGCCGATAGACAGCGTATTAAACAAGAGGCAGTGGCAGACCGGCAGGACCTCCGTGACGAGATTCGGGAGGGCTTTGCCGCAGCCGCCGCAGACCGTCAGGACATCCGCGATGAGACACGGGACGGCTTTGCCGCAGCAGCGGCAGACCGGCAGGATATCCGCGATGAGATGCGGGAGGGCTTTGCCGTCGCAGCCGCCGATAGACAGCGCATTGAACAGGAAGCCGCGGCAGACCGGCAGGACATCCGTGACGAGATGCGGGACGGTTTTGCCGCCGCAGCCGCCGATAGACAGCGCATTGAACAGGAAGCAGCGGCAGACCGTCAGGACATCCGCGATGAGATGCGGGAGGGCTTTGCCGCAGCCGCAGCGGACCGGCAGCGAATTGAGGAGGAAGCAGCGGCGAGCCGGGAGGAATTGCGGGACTCCCTGGTGGCTGCAATTGAGCGAAGCGCTGCTACCACCAAAGAGGACCTCCGGCAGGAAATCTCACGTCTGGCGGATGGTATGGCGATGTTCCAGGATGCGGTGAACCGCCGGCTGGGGCAGATGACGTGGGTGACGGGGTTGTTGTTTGGGAGTATCACGATTCTGCTGGCGCTGCGCGGGTTCTAACCGCGATCCGCGCGTAATCCGTACGCACGTACGCAGGTTGTGCAGTGCTGCTGCGGGTGGTTCCCTGGATCAGCTCAGAAGCTCAGCTGATCCAGGATGGTGCCCTCCACCGATTGAATATCCAGATGTCTCCATGTTCTCGATGTCTGGCCGGCGCGCACGCTATGGCGTTGGCCGGTCAGATTGATAAAGGCAACGTCGCCCTCAATGACGGATAGTTCTCGGCCATCGTACACAAAGTCGGTGCCCCGTACCGCCGCGGTCGATACCGGTGTCGAAACCCGGAAATCGGTTCCACGATTCTGACTGCGTCGTACACGGGACCGAAGCCGGCCAAAGCGCATTTCCACATCCGTGGTTTCCTGGCCGGCGCGGATGGTTACCTCGTTGAGAACGATCCGGCTCAGCGCGTCAACTTCAATCGTCGAATTACCGGAGGTAAGAACGGCGGACCCGTCGGCGCCACTTATGATTGTAGTACCTTCCGGCAGCTCGACGCCCGGCGCGAGTGCCTGCCATTGCGACCCGGAAGGAAGGCGATACTGAACGATCCCGTCCGCGTGCTGAACCCTCACCTCTGCGGGAACTGCAACCACTACCGCTGCCGCGATGAGTGCGACCAATGCTATGCGCATGCTTGTCGTCATATCTGTTCGTCTCCTCTGTTCCGACACGTCCGAAACGATGTTCACAGCCGTGCCGTAAGCTCAATCCCCGTTACCCATATCCGTTTGGACGAATCGGCGTATGCCCCGTTCCAGGCATCTGTTCCGGGCACAAATATATTACTATTTATGTCAAAAAACAGATCCGGAACGAGTTGGATTCCCACTTCAAGACCGCTTTCCCATCCCAAGAGCGCCGAGCTGTTTGTAACCGGTCCGACCGATTCTTCCACCGAGCCATCAGCGTCAACTCGGTTGAATAGCGTAGACGACGCCGAAACAAGCCACGGCTCTCCCAGCCGCGCGGTATAGCGCACCGTGGTTGCGGCAATATTGGTGAACGCCCCCGGATATGCCGACCACGGAGCGCCTTCACCGAGAGCCACGTATTCCTGGTTCTTACCCCGGTCGCTACCGGCCACGGCTCCCGATAATTCGAGCTGCGTCGTCTGCGTGGTCTCCGGGTACCATCGCAAGGAGCCGCGGGATGCCCATCCCCAACTGGTGCCGAACTGGACATCCGCTGAGAGATCATAGAACAGCGAGACCCCCAGCGGTCCCGACAATCCCAAGCGGACCTGGGTGAGGGCATCCGTCTCGGCAAGATCAACGAGCGAAAGCACCGCCGCTGCCGGGTTTTGCCGCCCCAAGACTTCCGGGAGCAACACATCGCCGTGAAGGACGACCCGTTCCGGTGAATACTGACCGCTTCCGCCGGGTATGGCATTCAACGATGCGGCGACGGCTCCGGTATATCCTACGGAGAATGAGGAAATCATCGTTGCAGAGGAAAAGCGCGCGGCGATTCCGTCGCTCACTACGGCGGTATCGTCGATTCTGCCGACGGAGAGCGAGCCGGTCCAACCGCGTCCCGGCGGTTGCCGGAACAGATCGAGGCGAGCTCGGGGAATCTGAAGATCGACGGAGTCAGATGCATCATCCCGGACGGTCCCGGAGGCTTCCAATCGGGTTACGAACTGAGCACGGGGCCCAAACAGGATCTGAGTGTCAAGAAGCGAACCGGCGGTAGCCACCGTTGCTGAGGTCTCACCAGAGCGATAGGAGATCCCCCCGGTCTGTTCCAGGTTCCACTCGAACCACGGTCCCTGGGTACTCCCCGGCAACGCTCTGGTTGCGATTTCAATCGTTTCAGATTCTACCGGGTCTCGCTGGACAGGCTCGCGCTGGACCGCCTCGGTAAGCGCGGGACGAATGAGCCGCAGAACGGTTGTACCGTCCATGGGGCCTCCCGCCGGAAGCAGACGGGACGAATCAGGGTACAGTCGCTCCTCCCTCAACCTTCGCACGGCATAGCGGGGACCGGGAAAGAGTCTATACCCCAGATTGTCCCCGTATGATCCGAGTTGCATGATGACATGCGCCAGTTCATCGGCTCGAAGGGCGTCCGATTCCTCGTTCTCGAGAGCTACCGGTTGGTTGGCGGATTCCAGAAGTGCGGCGAGCTGACTTCGGCTGACTTCGCCCGTGTCTGCGAATGACTCAAGAACATCACCCTCCTGGGCGGCAAGCGGCGCGTACCCTCCCCAGATAATCCAGAATATCATCAGGCCTGCCACACTCATCCGTTTCCCAGGATGTGTATATTGATCCATATGAGTAGTATACTCACGGTTGTCCGTCGGCGTGCACCGGTCCTTCTCACTGCGATTGTCATAACACTCCTCATTCCCCTGTTGAACCAGACATCATGGTTTCAGGTACTGGAACAACGCGTATTTGACCGCATGTTGCGCGCAATCCCCGAGGCACCCACCGATGACCGGGTAGTGATTGTAGCGATCGATGATCGTGCGCTGGAGCGGGTTGGCGAGTGGCCCTGGAGTCGCCAAATACTGGCAGAGGGGCTGGCGGCGATCGGGGATTTCTCCCCCGAAACGATTCTTCTTGATGTTGAGTTTAGCGAAGAGAGCCCTTTGCTCATCCAAAGACGGCAATGGAATCGAATCGCGGAAGCGTATCCGGATCAGGTCCCTCGCGATATGATCGATGCGGTGCTGGTTGACCGGGACACCATCCTCGCCGATACGATCGGGGCGTTGGGAACGGTGCATATTCCGGCGGTTATTGAGGATCGTCGGGAGCTACGGGTGCGCCGGGCTATTCCCTCGGTTCGGGACGCCGCCGCCGGTGAAGGATTTGCGAATCAAACGATCGATGCAGACGGTGTCAGTAGACGGGCCGATCTCGTTCGTCGGGTTGGTGACCACATCATGTTGCAGCTGGGGGTGGAAGCTCTCGGGCTGCGGATTGCTGGAGATGATCTCCCCGGATTTGATCCCCGGGGCCGTCCACTGAACAGCGAGATTACGTTAGAAGATGAGACGGGCGACTCGTTCTCCATCCCCCTCACTGCCGCCGGAGAGTTCATTGTCCGGTGGCCTCGCCGATCGTTTTCCGAGAGCTTCCGCCTCTTATCCTGGACGACCCTGGTTGAATACCAGGAAGCGATGGCCGACTTGGAGTTCAACCTCCGGCTCATGGAAGACGCGGGGTATGTTGATGATCGAGCGCGCTCTGTGCTCCAAACGGCCGACGCCGCGGTGGATACGCTGGAAACTGCCCGGGCAACCGGTAATCCGACGCTGTTCGGCGAATATCGGAGGTTACGGCAGGCGTTTGTTGCCCTGGCAGGGGGCTTCCTCCAGGGAGGCGCCGAACAGGCGATCCGTGACGAGTTGGCCGAAATTGGAGGTGATGATGCTCCGCCGGAGATAGCTGAGCAGATAGCGGCAATTGAGGAAGATGTTGTCAGCGTGTTTGCCGCAACCCGGGAGGTGTACCAGGAGGTAGAGCGCCTGCGCTCGTTCCTGGAGCGGGAAATCTCGGACAGTGTGGCTCTCATCGGTTACACGGCCACCTCAACCACTGACCTGGGGGTGACGCCCTTTGATGCGCAGTTTCCCAATGTTGGCCTCCACGGAGCGGTTATTTCGATGATGAGCAGCCGGAGCTTCCTGGATACCGGCGGATGGGTGCTTTCATGGATCATCGGCACGGTATGGATGGTGGCGGTGGCAATTGCCGTGGGCCGGACGGCGGGGCGCGTCTCCTTAGTATTGGCGGCGCTGGGGATTCTGCTTCCGGTAGGCGCAGTGGCGCTCATTTTTCGTGCAACATACTTCTATATACCCGTCATTTCCCTCGGACTCCCCGTGTTCTTCGTGGCCAACACCGTCCTCGCCGGCAACTACGTGGCGGCGCTTCGTGATCGCCGGCTGATTCGCTCCACCTTTGAGCACTACCTGGCCCCCGAAGTGATCAGTGAGCTGGTAGAGCACCCCGATCGGATCGGAGTCGGCGGCTCGGAGCGAGAGCTTACCGCGCTCTTCACCGATATCGCCGGATTCTCCCGGATCTCTGAGATTCTCGGCACCGCCGACATCGTGACCCTGCTGAACGAGTACCTCACCGAAATGAGCGATGTGATTATTGAGCACCGGGGTACGATCGACAAATATGAGGGTGACGCGATCATGGCGTTTTTTGGAGCCCCCATTCCCAGTGATACCCATGCCGAGCAGGCGTGTCGTGCGGCGATCCAGATGAAGAAAGTGGAATCGCTTCTCAACGATCGATTGGTCCGATCCGGCGTGGCTCCGAGACCACTGATCACCCGAATCGGGGTGAACACCGGCTCCATGATCGTGGGAAATCTCGGTACGAATCGACGATTGAACTACACCGTCATGGGTCCGGCGGTTAATCTGGCTGCCCGCCTGGAAGGGGTTAACAAACAGTACGGCACCGCGATGTGTGTCAGTGGGTCGACGTATCAGCACCTGCCGGAGGGGTTCTTGTTTCGACGGATGGATCGTGTCAGGGTGCAGGGGATCGATGATCCGGTGCGGCTGTACGAGCTGATCGGATATGCCCAGGAATCGTCCGCGCCGCTGCGGGAAGCGCTGGAACTGTTTGAGCGGGGCCTGGCGGCGTTTGAGCGGTGGGAATGGAGTGAGGCCCTGAGCCGCTTTGAGACGGTGTTGCGCATCTACCCCGACGATGGGCCGGCGCGGCTGTTTATTGAGCGGTGTCGCGGCTTTCTGGAAGAAGAACCCCGAGACACATGGGACGGGGTAATCACGCTCTCGGAGAAATAGAATATGGCAGGACAAACCGACACAATCACGGTGGGACAGTTCCGCTATCGCTTTGAAGCGGAGCATGTCCTCGGATTCTTACGGCAAAACGGAGTGGAAGCGATTCTCTGGGGAGACGATGTCGGTGGTTTGAACCCCGCGATCGGGTTTGTTGAGGCGTTTGAGATTCGGGTTCACCCCGACCAGGAAGCTCTGGCGCGGGAGTTGTTGGAAGACTTTGGGATGGCCACCCCGGTTGAGGATGACGAACGCGAGTGAGGGTGATCACGCTACCATGATGAACAGGGTAGCCGTGGCGAGTGCCCCGCTGAGGGCGTTTACCGCGTCGTTTGTGAGGTAGTGCGCTCCCTTGACGAGTCTATTGGGAATGCCCCCCGCCGTGTGGCGCCGCTCGGTGTGGGTAGCCCGGGTTTCGTCCCAGTACTGCGCCTGCACGGTTGCTCCCAGTACGCTGTCTAATAAGCTTCCCAGAAATCCGCCGCCGGTTATCGCCGCCACCATTGCCAGGAGCTCGGCTCCGTTCCAGCCGTGAACCACCACATAGCCCACGGCAAACCACAACCCGATAAACAGGGCTCCGCCGGTGCTGGCAATGAGGCCCAGGGGGCTGATGCCGCCGCTGGTGCCCCGGGGAATCGGTTTGAGCGTGAGAATCGAGACCGGATCTCTGGAACTGAGTACACCGATCTCACTGGCCCAGGTGTCGGCGGTGGCCGCAGCCATGGTGATCGCGTAGCCGAGCATGAAAATCGGACGGCCGCTGAAGGCGTGGGCCGCCGCCATAAGCGCCGCCAGGCCGCCGTTGGCCAGCACCTGTACGCCGTCCCGGCGCCCTCCCTTGGCGTGAATGGATTCCGCCTGGCGGCGCCGCGCCGCTCGCGTGCCACGGCGACCGGTGATCCGACCAATGACACTGGAAGAGGCGAAAAAGGCCATCAGGATCGACCAGTAAAACCCACCCCCGGACAGATAGATCACCATTCCCACGCCGGCACCCATTACCGCTCCGGTAGCGGTAACGGAGTGGCGAAGATACGCCACCACCGCCACCAACACGTTCAGTCCCACCGCCCAGGCGAGGCGAATGATCCACTCCGCCGGCATCGGTACGAGGAGGGTAACCACCGCAAATGCCACCAACGGCACGGAGAGGTTGTCGAGTCCCCAGGGTGTCAGCAGTTCCACCGCCGTGGCGGTAGCCGCCACCACCAGCGCGGCGGCGAGGATGGTGGTGGGATCCCACGCCCATGCGGCGGGGTTGAGAGCCACGCCGGCGGCCCCTGCGGCACCGGTAAGCGCGTCCGGGGCAGCCGCGGTTGCCCGCTCTACCAGGAGACGCGCCGCGCCGTCCAACCGGGAGAGGGCGAACAATACGGTGCTGTCGGTGGAACGCCCCACCCACGTCTGGGAGCCCAGATCCCGCATCGCGGCAACCGCCCGCGACCAGCCGGCGGCGAGGCCGCCGGGAGCCAGGCCGCCATCGGCTGCCGCCAGGGGGCCGCTGAAGAGCCACATTACCACCGCCGCCACCGCGCCGGACATGAGAAACATCGCCGCGGTGCCACCCACGCTCTTGGTACCGCCCGGCACTACGAACCGGCCGCGCCGAGAACTCCGCGCAACTCGTTCCCCCACCAGTGACGCCGTTCCATCGCCCCAGCCGAGAACGAGAATTGCCGCTAATCCATACCAGCGCGGAAACAGCCCACTCCAGGTGAGCGCCACCAACGCCGTGAGCGCTACCGGAAAGTACACCGTGCCCAGGTTCTTGCGAGGCTCGGTATGTTCCATCGCCGCAAAAACGTGAGTTCGATATGAATACCAATTAATGAGGATGAAACTCACCGGACCGATCAGCGCGACCATGAGATCGTCTATGAACAGCATGGCGATAACCCACCAATGGGCCACCCCGATGTGGACCACCTTTCGGGTGGCCGCGGCCCCCAGCATACCTGTCCGAAGAAGTAACTGGGCCACACCGATCACGGCGAAAATGAACACATACGAGATTCCCAACCCCATCCACTGGTTGATTTGTACCATCGCGTCACTCATCGGCCCATAATATACCCCGAATATCTTGTCAGAGCCCACCGCAGGGGATAGCCTGTGATCCATAATGAACGGAGAAAAGCAAAAGCGGCTTGCCGTGCTGATCGATGCGGATAATTCCCAGTCGTCGATCATGGAAGGCCTGCTCGAAGAAATCGCGAACTACGGCATTGCCAGCATTAAGCGCATTTACGGCGATTGGTCCAGCGACGCTATGCGGGGATGGAAAAACATTTTGCTGGACTATGCGATCCAGCCGATCCAACAGTACCCCTACACCAAAGGCAAAAACGCCACCGATATGAAGATGCTCATCGACGCGATGGATGTGCTCTATGACGGCAAGATGGACGGGTTCTGTCTCGTGACCAGCGATAGCGACTTCACGCCGCTGGCGCAGCGCATCCGCCAGTCGGGACTCACGGTGTACGGATTTGGTGAGGAAAAGACGCCCAAGGCGTTTGTTCGCGCCTGTGACCGGTTTATCTACAGCGAAGTACTGCGCCAGAAAGAGGCGGAGGATAGTAAGGAGCCGACCACCAGCGTGCACCGCAAGCGATACTCCTCGCAGGATCTCAAGCGCGACGCCAAGCTGGTGAACATGGTACGTAACGGCATCGAGGATGCCGCTGATGATACGGGGTGGGCCTCGCTCGGTATCGTCGGACAGAAAGTCGCCAACAGCAATCCCGATTTTGATCCCCGGAACTATGGGTACAAGAAGCTTGGAGAACTGATCCGGGCGATGCAGCTCTTTGAAGTGGACGAGCGGCCTATGGAGAATAGCCCCGCCCACAACATCTACATCCGCGATAAGAAGAAGAAGGGCTAACGGTTCCGGCTCGGTAGCCGCACCCCGCGAGATTGGCAGCGCACGCGATGGCAGATTCCCGACGCCGAGTTATTATCGAGTTTCTGAAGAATCTCAAACTGCGCCCCTATGACGCGGTAGTCTTTGTGGTGGCCGCAGCGGTGATCGTGGCGTTTTCCATCTTTGCCGTGGGGCAAGGGGGGCCGGCGTCCACGGTGGAGGTGAAGTCCGACGCGGGAACGTTTGTCTACAGCCTGGAAGAAGAACAGGTGCTCCATTTTACCGGGCCGCTGGGGGACACGGTGGTGGAGATTGGCAACGGCTCGGTACAGTTTACCGAGTCTCCCTGCCGCGACAAGATCTGCATCGCCGCCGGTGAGCTCACCGAGGCGGGGCAGTGGGCGGCGTGTCTGCCCAATCGAGTCTTCATCAGCGTCACCGGTGAGGCTGCCGCCGACGGCTCGGGAGTGGACGCCACGGCGTTCTAGGGCCGCGCTGCTTACCCCTCAGCCATGCTGAACTCATCGTCTGTGAGCTCGAAGTAATCTTCCGCGCCGGTGGACATGTGTACCAACTGGTCTTCCTTAATAAATACTGCTTCCACGCCGTCCAGGGATTCCACCAGG
>CAZNRF010000049.1:0-11770 GCA_964575075.1 uncultured Spirochaeta sp.
GATCAGCCACCGTACCGGTGAGATCCTGAAGCAACTCATCTACCGTGCTGCGTCGACCCTGAAGCTCGGAAAGTTCCGTTACCGCGTTTATCAGAGCGAGTCCATCAAACTGTGCCACAACACCATAATATGACAGATTTGGAATACCGGAAACCAAGTACGGATTTTTATCGCGTTTTGTCATCGATATGGAAAAAGCGCGGCAACAGTTCTATACTATCGACGGTGTGAGAGACACGACACTTAGGAGGAACCATGAAACGAACGTTTGTACCGGTTATTGCGGTACTCATTCTTAGCGCGATTGTATTCGCAGGATGTTCCAGCTCACCGGAACCCACCGAGGCACAGGCTCCCTCAGGAGTACCGAGCTTTTATCTGAACCCACCACAGGCGGATGACGCGATCTACGGCGTGGGCTCGGCAAAGATGGCCAGTCTTGATAATTCTCGACGCATGGCGATCGCCCGTGCTCGGGAAGACATCGCGTTTCAGATGAATGCGGCGATTGAAGCGGCAATCGTGGATTACTCGCAGGAAGCCGGCGTTGATGGAGAAAATCAGGTGGTGAGTTTCGTGGAAACGATCTCTCGTCAGGTGACGGAAACCACGCTGCAGGGCACGCGATCCGAGGAGATCGCCCAAGGGGAAGACGGAACTGTGTACGCCCTGGTGAGCTTTCCGATTAACAACTTCCGCGATCAAACCTCAGAGGCGTTCCAGCGGAACGAAGATGCGGCCTTCGCCGAGTTCCAGGCGGAGCAGGCGCTGGAGTACCTCGACTCACAGCTTGAGAACAGCCCACCCCAGTCGGGCTCTACCAGCGAAGAAACGATGAAGCCGTCGCCGGGATTGACCGGGGGCGGCTTTTTTTGTGAAATGCACCTGTGAAGGACAAACAGCAACTGCGGGATGAAGCAACGCGACGGATCGGGGAGATTCCTCCGGAGCAGCGAATCGTGCTGGACGCCCAGATCGCTACCCACGTGACGCACACGCCGTTCTGGTCTGATTCAGAGATCGTGATGGGGTATGTGGCGCTGGACGATGAGGTAGACCTGCAGGCGATTTTTCGAACCGCCCATCGGGAAGGAAAAGCGATCGCCCTGCCACGAATCGATGCGGGCTCCGATGTGATGGAGTTTCGCCAAGTGCGGGAATATCCCGCTTCCTTGGAGCGCCATCCCCTCGGGTTTCTCCAACCTTCCGCGGTTGCTCCGGTCGTCTCGGCTCCATTGAGATCGATCATTCTCGTGCCGGGTCGCATGTTTGATCGAGCGGGGTATCGAATCGGCCGTGGTAGAGGCTATTATGATCGCTATCTGTCTCACGTCCCCGCGGCCGCCGTCACCGTCGGTATCGGATATGCGGTACAATTGGTGCAAACCGTTCCCCGGGATCCCGCGGATGTGCCGCTCCAGATCGTAGTAACTGACAGTGAAAGCTGTTTTTGTCGCCGTCCGCAAGAAAACTAACTAACGGTAGGTATTGCTCTTGACTCCTGGTCTGTTATCTCCGTAGCTTCCCTGAGGAGGACGGTATGAGGAGAGCGATTCAGATCTGGAGTGTGACTGCGGCTGTGCTTGTTTTTGCCGCATGTGGAGGTGATTCAGACGGCCGCAGCGCTGCCACGGGAAACTGGGCGCAAGACGAAGCGGAAGCCGGTCCGGCGCTGGCGGTAGAAGCGCTTGAGGTAACCCGGGGAACACTTCTGCAAACGGTGCGCGCCTCAGGAACGGTACGGGGCGACCGGGAAGTATCCGTCGTAGCCGAGGTAGAGGGCCGGATTCAGGAATCCCTGATCCAGCTGGGGGCACCGGTGGAAGAGGGGGATGTACTGCTCCGGGTTGACTCCACCGTCGCGGAGCTCAATGTAGCCGAGAGCAGAGGAGCACTTGAGAGCGCGCGTCTTGACCGTTCGGCGACGGAACGTCGATTCGATAATGGAAGCGCCTCCCAAGCTGAGGTTACCCGAGCGCGGAGCGCCGCCAACGGCGCGGAGGCTCGATATGAATCGGCGCTCAAGACGCTTGAAGATCATACGCTTCGAGCTCCCATTAGCGGGTTTATTGCCGAACGAGCCCAAAACCTTTCCGCAGGCAATTATCTGAATCGAGGTACTGCCGTGGCACGTATCGTAGATTTGGAGCGCCTTGAAATAGAGATAGCGGTGGGAGAGCGGGAGTTGGACTACCTTCAACCGGGGCTCCCTGCGGAGGTGGAAATCGCCGCGTGCAGCGACAGCGAGATCGTCGCCGAGATCGATGCGATCGCTGCCGGCGCTGATCCACGAACCGGGAGTTACGCAGTGGTGATCGGTTGGGAGAACAACTGCAGTCGGGTCCGCTCGGGAATGAGCGCCACCGTTCGCATTCGTCCTTCCTCAGAGGAGACGCAGCTGGTGATCCCCAGCGCGGCGATTCGCAGCGACGGCGGCGAGGAATACGTCTACGTAGCGGTGGACGGAGTCGTTGAGCGACGCGTTATCGAATCGGGAAATCGCCTTGGTGATCGGGTCTATATCTCCTCGGGCCTCACGGAAGGAGAAATCATCGTCACCTCCGCCCTCTCCTCACTGAGTGACGGCACGGAAGTCGCACCAACCGTGCGCGCTACCACGGGGGAAACGTTGTGACTATCGGCGGATTCTCAGTTCGTAACCCCGTGCTCATTAACATCACGATGATCCTGATTCTGGTGGTGGGCTTTTTCAGTCTCAACCGCCTTCCCCGGGAGCAGTTTGCCGAGATTCCGTTTTACTTCATAAACATTACCGTTCCCTATCCCGGGGTCTCTGCCGAGGATGTAGAGTCCAGTGTCACGGTGAAGATCGAAAACGAGATGTCCGGGATCGACAAGCTTGACGAGATATCCTCCACTACCGCAGAAGGCTTGTCACAGGTCTCGCTCCAGTTTGAGCAGGATATCACCGAACGGGAGTTTGATGCCGCCTTTCAGGATGTGCAGAATCGGTTCAGCAATATCGAACTTCCCGACGGCACCTTGCAGGAGACGATCGACGACTTCTCTACCAACGATTTTCTCCCGGTTATTGAGGTGGTGCTGAGCGGTTCCGTGCCATATGCTGATCTGAACCAGTCCGCTCGGAATCTCGCCGACCAACTCCGAACCGTCCCCGAGGTGTCGCAGATCAATCTCATCGGATCTCGTGATCGGCAGATATCGATTGCGCTGGATCGCCGCAGTATGGAGGCTCGAGGCATCGCCGTTGATGAAGTGGTAGACGCCGTGCGTTCTCAGAACGTTACGATCCCCGGCGGCACGCTCAGGACTGACTCGCGAGAGTTTCTGCTGCGCACGGTGGGAGAAATGGAAACGGAGGAGCAGTTTCGCAACATCGTGGTGCGGAGAACCGCTGAGGGGCGAAGCGGGGTGATCACCGTAGGAGATCTCGCCACCGTCGCCTCCGGCTACGACCTCGAGGGTACGGCGGCGCGCTTCAACGGGGAACAAGCGATCAGCCTGCAGATTACGAAAGTTCCCGGGGGCAGTTCTGTAGGAATCATCGATGAGGTTCGGCAGCGGGTGAGTGGCTATGAGTCGAATCTACCCGAGGGGATCGAGGTCAACTATTTCAACGATTCATCCGTGGTCATCCGCGATAGCCTGGAGGTACTGGTGTCGAACGCCGCCCTCGGGCTGGCATTGCTGGTGGTGATTCTGCTGATCTTTGTGGGGGTGCGAAACGCGATTATTACCGCGGTCGGAATACCGCTGACCTTCGCCTTGACGTTCATCGTGCTGGAGGCGTTCGGCGAGACCCTCAACAGTAACACGCTGTTTGGGCTGGTCCTCGTGCTGGGTCTTATCGTGGATCACGCCATCGTTATCGTTGAAAACAGCTACCGTCTGCAGCAGCAACAGGGTATGAGCCGGCACGACGCTGCGATTCACGGCGTCAATCAGGTGATCGTTCCGGTTATCGCCGCCACGCTCACCACTGTTGCAGCATTTTTGCCCTTGACGTTTCTCCCCGGCATCATCGGACGATTTCTGCGGGTTGTGCCACTCACCGTGAGTATTGCGTTGATCGCTTCCACCTTTGAAGCGGCGGTGTTTCTCCCATCGCACTATGCCGACTGGCCCGGGGGCAATCGCGTCCATCACGGCAAGAAGGGGATCGAGTTGTTGCAGCGCCGCTTTCGGGGCGCGATCGAATTTCTATATCGACACCGCGGACTCGGAGCGCTGGTGGCGGTGGTGCTCGCAATCGTGGTGTTTGCGCAGATTGCCCGGATACAGCCGGATCTCTTCGATTCGGAAGACGCAACGCTGTACTATGTGGACATAGAAATGCCGCCGGGGGCCCCCATAGAACGTACTGACGCCTTCGTCCGCGCCTATGAGGAACGTCTGCTCCCACAGATCGGCAACGGAGAGGTGGTTGCGATCAACGCGTTTGTGGGGTTTGCCGGCAGTGAATCGGAAAACGTTCGGCGATCAAATGTTGGCCAGATCGTGGTGGACCTCACGGAAGAGGAAGAGGGTCGGACGCGGTCGATTACCGAAATCATGAACGAAGCGCAGCGGCTCACCCAAGACATACCGGGGGCGGAGTCGGTGCAGTTTCGGAAGCAGCAAGGCGGGCCTCCTACGGATCCTCCCGTGGCGTTTCGGCTCTACGGCGATAGCTACGATGATCTGCGAGCGGTGTCACGCCGATTGCAGGACCAGCTTTCGGAGAACTCAGAACTTTTCAACATCAGCGATGATCTCGACGCGGGAACCCCGGAGATTCGCATCAATGTAGATGAGGATTTGGCGGCACGGTACGGCCTCAACGCTCAGCTGGTGGGGAACGTCATCCGGCAGAGCTTCGACGGCATCACAACCGGAAGTGTCTTCGTCAACAATCAAGAAACCGACGTGATCGTCGAGTTCACTGATGCGGATATCGACTCAGTGGATGGAATTCTCCAGCTCCGGATACCCACGCCTGATGGTCGGGTCATTCCGTTTTCGCGAATCGCATCCCTATCCGAGGGTTCGGCGATTTCGTCCATTCGCCGAATCGACGGTAAGCGGCAAGTGCAGGTCACCGCAGAAGCGTTTACCGAGGAGAACGTACCGGCGATCAACGCGGCGATCCGTTCGAACTTCGATTCCCAACTGCAACCGACATACCCCGGGATCACCCTCGACATCGGTGGGGAGTTCGCGGAGTTCGGGGATACCCTTCGCGAGATTCTGCGCGTGTTCGTTATTGGCATATTTCTCATCTACCTGATTCTCGCGACGCAGTTCAACTCCTATACGCAGCCGCTGCTGATCCTCCTTACCGTTCCGTTTGCCTTCGTTGGGGTGATTCTCTTTCTGTTGGTGTCCGGAACTCCTCTGTCCACGACGGTGATCTATGCCAGTGTGGCGTTGGCGGGAATTGCGGTGAACGATACGATCGTTCTCATCACCTTTGCGAATGAGTCCCGCCGGGAGCATGAAGTTGCGGTGGGACCAGCGGTTACGGAGGCGGCGGTGACGCGCCTCCGGCCGATTCTCCTTACCTCGATCACCACGATTGCAGGCTTAGTGCCAACCGCGGTCGGCTTGGGGGGATACTCGGTGGTGTGGGGCCCCATGGCACGAACGATCATCTTTGGTCTGGTGTTTTCCACCATAACCACCTTGGTGATCGTGCCGAGCTTCTACGGCCTCTTCTATGATCATGAGCGGCGCACCGCTCGACGTGAGCGGCGCCGAAGTCGTCGCGCGGCGCGACGGGACGCGAAATCGGCCCGGAAAGGAGCGAACAGTGGACAATAGACATTTATGGGTCCGGGGCGCGGTGGCCACGCTTCTAAGCGTGTTGATCGGCGGCACCGCGTTCGCCCAACCGTCAGTGCCGGCGGTGCTGTCGGTCGCGACCGTGGTAGAACGCGTGCTCCAGGCAGATCCGTCGATCGTGAATTCCCGCCGCTCCCTCGAGGAAGCGCAGGCCGAATACCAGCTGACTCTTGCGGGTACACGGCCCAGTGTTTCCCTGGAGCTAACGCCGTACCAGTGGGACCAGCGGCGCGTCACGATACCGGGCGGGCAACCTCCGGCAGCGTCGGAACGGGTCCGTACTCAGAGTGTGGGCGCCGGGGTATCTCTTCAGCAGCCGCTCCCCACCAGTGGTTCCGTGTCTGCCGCGGTTTCCAATGAACTGCGCCTCATTTCAGGATCGGAAGATCGGGTAGACCAGGCGCCGGAGGCAACACTGTCCCTGCAGCAACCGCTGTTCGTGAACGGCCGGTTCATTAGTGACGAGGTGTATCAAGCGCGCCTTCGGAACGCGAACATCGGCGTTGAGCGCCAGGTACTCAACAAGACCCTCGTGGTTAATGGAAATATCCAGAGAGCCCTCAGTCTGTTGGTTCGCGTCGGCTCGCTGCGGCGGTCGCGGGACGTTTTGGACGAGACGATTCGGGTACTCCAGCGACAATTGGAATCCGCCGAGATCGATCGGCAGCAAGGACTGATATCCGACAACTCCCTCCTTTCCCTCCAGGTGACACTCAATAATCGTCGGGAGGCGCTATTCGATACGGAACTGGCTCTCGTGCAGGCTGAACAGGATCTGGCCCGAATTTTGGGATTCCCCTCGCTGGAGGGGGCCGAATTGGCGGACGATCTGTTCAGTGCCGCTGCAGTGGCAGAGGGAAACGAGGCGGATGATCGTGCCGGGTTCGATAATCCGGAGGTTGGTCTCCAACGGCTCGCCGTAGAACAGACGGTACGCTCAGGATTGCTGAACGAACTGCAAGATCGGCCCAACGCCACCGTGAGCGTGCGGGTTGCCCCGCGATATCCCGATTCACGGAGTGAGCCTGACGCTCTATCGTCTTCAATCGGCGATTTCTTTGAAAGCGGTGCTGATGTGGAGGCTACGGTTGCCCTCGGCCTCACCGTACCGCTGTTTACCGCCCAGGAGCGGTCCTACCGTGAGCGGATCGATACGCTCGCCCGGCTCCGCGCCGAGACCGATCTGGCGGATACTGAGCAGGCGGTGGCCAACGAGATGGAAACGCTCTTTACCAATCGGCGCTTTCTGGAACGCCGGGTGGAAATTCTCGAAACCGATGTCGAGTATGAACGCCAGAGAGTAGAGAATGAACGATCTCTGTTGGCGTCAGGATCTACAACGGAGCTACGAGTGGACGAGGTGGAGCTGGATCTGTTGTCTCGTCGGAACGAGCTGTGGCAAGTGGAAGCTGAATTGTACCTCAATGGCGTAGAAATACTGGCAGTGGCCGGGGAAGAGCTCGCGACGATCCTGGTAGGCGAATAGCAGCGGTCGGATAGCTCCTGGCAGACGGACCGATCGCGGGTCAGCGCCAGGTAACACTACTACAGCCGATCGAGTACTACAGCCGATCGAGAAAACGGTCGGCTGCCCGAAATATTTTCTCTCTCCGGTCCGATTGGAGCTGATTCAAACGGCGGGGCATGAGCGAGAGGCGAGGGGTGGCGTTAAATACTTCACGATGCCGATCGATAAAGCGCCAGTACAACCCATCCCACGTATCCTGCCACGGGCCTGCGGGATAATGGGACATCTTTCGGATGTAGTTGCTGCCGCTGATATAGGGCTTGGTGGTGATCAATCCTCCGTCGGCATACTGACTCATCCCGTACACGTTCGGCACCATGACCCAATCATAGGCATCAACAAATAGTTCCATAAACCATTGATACACCGCGTCGGGGTCAATCTCACACAGCAGCATTACGTTGCCGAGGATCATGAGGCGTTCGATATGGTGGGCCCACCCGGTTCTCTGCACTTTAGAGATCACCTCATCAACAGGAGGCAGTCCGGTTGTCCCACGGTAGAACGCCTCAGGCATAGATCGGGTGTGGTTCCAGAAATTGGTCGTCCGCATCGTCCTCCCATGGAGGTGATACGCCGTTCGCATAAACTCTCGCCACCCGATGAGTTGCCGAATGAATCCTTCCAACGAGTTGAAGGGAATGGGATGTCCACCCCGGGCGCGACGGTCGGCGTGATCCAGAATCGCATCCAAAACGTGTCGCGGGGTGGTGAGGCCGGCGTTGAGCATCGGGGTGAGCAGAGCGTGGTACCACCGGTCGTCCCGCTGATCCAGGGCATCCTCATACGGGCCGAACAAGTCCAGGCGGTTGTCAATGAACTCATGAAGCCACCGGTCGGTGTCCGCAGCGGTGATCGGGTACGGCGGCAACTCTTCGTTGAGGTGGGACGCTGCGTCTCGCGCGGCGGCGCTGTGAATATCGGATACCGGAGACGGAGTCAACATACCGCGTGGGATCTTCTTTCGATTATCCGTATCAAAGTTCCACTTGCCGCCCTGCGGTCCTCCCTCCGGTGTAAGAAGCACCTGCAGCTCGGTTCGCATCATTCGATAAAACGGGGCCATGCGGTCGGATCGTGGATCGCCGTCGGTGCCGATGTGGTCGATCCGGGCGCGCGGCAGGAGAAACCCAGGAGATTCGACATACTCCACCGTCAATCCACGTGTCTGTGCTCCCCGATCCAGAGCCTGTCGGAGCCAGTCGTCATCAGGTTCTCCGGTGAATACGCGGCGAACCGAGGCTGGGAGATGGCGGAACACCTCGTGTGATCCGGCGAGGTTCGCTCCAGGAATGATCGTGACCCGGTGGCCTCGATCTAAGAGTTCCCGCCGGTACGCTTCCATGGTGAGGCGGTGGTAGGCGAGGGGGACACGCGCAAACGAGTACTGCCGAAAGAACAACGGGTCCTCCACCAGAAAGACCGGCGCCCCCGGTGCGCGCTCTATCGCGGGATGCGCGCGGTACAACTGGTGGGGATAGACAAGGACCGCCGTCCGTTGCCCGTTATCTGGCGGAGCCGGTGTCATCCTGGGCATCTTCGGGCAACAGCAAGAGTTCAATCCGACGATCAGGATTCAAATAGCGGCGAGCGCTCTCCCGTACTTCCTCAGCAGTGAGAGATTCCACCAACTCAGGATATTCGAGGATACGCGATAATTCGCGGTTGTGCTCGACGGAAAACTGCAGAACCGACAGCCAATAATCGTTTTCCTGAAGTCCCTGTCGGTACTGATCCCGTTGCTGCGCCTGCACGCGCTCCACGTACGTCTCCGCCGGCGCCTCTTCTGCAAGTTCAGTTACAATTTCCAGCGCTCGTTCCCGAAGTTCCGGTACACGCTCGGGGTCGAGACCGAAGGCGATCTGCGCGTAGGACCATGGCCGGGGCTGCCGCCAGCGCCACCCACCGGCGCCGACGCTATACGCGCCGCCCATAGCTTCTCGAATCTCCTCCCGGAGGCGTATGTTCAAGATCGAAACCATGCTGTTAAAGCGGTGGTTCTCCTCCTGAGACCATTCATACGGCCCATGCAGCACCATCACCAGTTGTGCCACCGGCTCGCTACCGGCGTAAACGGTGTCGTCGGTGATTCCTTCCGGTCGCGGAAAGGTGTCCTCGGGAATGAGTTCCTCGGTTGTTTCTGACTGCGGAATCGCCGCGAGGTAGCGCTCTGCCAATTCCTCCATTTCTTCGACCTCGAGGCTGCCTACAAAAAACAGCGAGAAATCGCCGGGGTCATCAAACCGATCAGCGTAGATATCCCGCATTTGCGCGAGATCTACCCGTTCTACCTCTTCCGTGGTCAGCGGCGCCAGGCGAGGGCTTTCTCCGGCGAAGAGTTCCTGAAGCCGGCGGGAGTAGCGCCCCTGCGGTGATACGGCGGAGCTCTGGAGCTGCTGGATCGTCTCTTGTCGCACCGTGTCCCACGCAGACTCATCAAAGCGTGGGGCGGTAAATGCGGCATAGATCATCTGGAAGAGGAGCTCCTGGTCCGCCCGTCGGGTGCTTCCGGACATACTCTCCGACACTCTATTGATGCTGCTGGTGAGTGACGTAGACCGACCGGCGAGAAAGCGCTCGAGGGCCGAGGCGGATAGATTACCCAGGCCACTTTCATCGGCCACGCGTTCGGCGAGTTGAGCGGCCGGGGCATCTTCCGGGGATACTACCGCCAGTCCGCCGGGACTGTACGCCGAGAACAGGATCTCGTCTTCCCTCAGGTCAGTAGATTTCAGAAAGACGCGCATGCCGTTGGACAGACGGAGTTCGCGGGTCTCCACCTCCTCGTGCTCAATCCGTTCCACAATCTCACCGCCTTCGGGGTCATCCGCGAGTAGTTCCGCGGCGGGATCCTCCGGCAAGGGTGGCGCGATCTCGGAAGACTCAACCTCCGCAAGAATCGAGTGAAACTCCTCCCGCTCCGGCACGGCATCCCCGCTTCGCAGCGCCCCGGAATCATCTACCTCGATGTTCCCAATTACGATTCGATTGTCCTCGCGGGAGAAATCGTCGGCGATCTCGGCGACTTCCGCCGCCGTGATTCCTGGAATCAGCTGCTGATAGAGGTCGTATTCGAACTCGATTCCCGGTACAGACTCTCCCTCTGTCCAGTGTCTGACCAACTCGTCCGCCAGCGATGCCGCAGGGCGGCTCTCAAAGTTTACCTGCGCCGATTCGATCGACTCCAACATCCGTCGCCGTGCTCGGTCCAGTTCCTCTTCCAGTACGCCGTGCTGTCGTGCCCGCTCAATCTCTCGCGCCAGTATCCGGAACGCCTCCCGGACTTGATCATCTCGGACAACAACCGTTCCGATCGCGATTTCCGTATCTCGCAGGAAGCGGCTATAGCCTATTCCCGCTTCACGGATTGGTGATGATGCGTCCCGGGTGAGCTCCCGGAGCCGTTCATTGAGAATGGAGGCAAACAGGGACCGCACGAGGAGTGTCCGGTAATCACCAACAGTATCGGTGGCCAGGGGGCGGCGTAAGCGATATATCGAAACGGTACTGCGAGGTGCTTCCGAATCGGTAGCGATACTCACCCGCGTGCCATCGTGCTCCGGTACGGTGAAATACGGGCGGTTGAGATTCTCCGTGGGCCGCGCAAGGCTGGAAAAATGCTCGCGAATATGCGCTTCCAGTTCTTCCGCCGGCAGGTCTCCCGCCGCGATCAACGCCATATTGTCCGGCCGGTACCAGCGATCGTAGAATGAAACGAACTCGCGGCGTGGTGCGTTTCGGACGATCTCCATATCCCCAATCGGAAGCCGTTCGGCGTACCGGGAACCGGCGAATAGGACGGGAATATGGGTTTCTTGCATCCGCTGGGCGGCACCGCGCCCACCACGCCACTCTTCCACAATAACGCCGCGCTCCCGGTCTATTGCATCCGGTTCGAACGTCAGGGCGGAGGCCCATTGCTCCATAACCGAAAAGCCCGTGGCGAGGGCTTCCTCGTCATCAGCGGGAATCTCCAGCTTGTAAACCGTCTCATCGAAGCTGGTATAGGCGTTTACGTCAGGCCCGAACCGAATACCGAGGCTCTCCAGGTATGCCACCAGTTCATCCTCGCCGTACTCCTCGGTGCCGTTAAATGCCATGTGCTCTACAAAATGGGCCAACCCCTGTTGGCTATCGGTCTCTACGACGCTGCCCGCGTCTACGACCAATCGCAAGACCACTTTGTCCTCCGGTCGGGGATGACGGACTGCAAAATACTCCATCCCATTGTCTAATCGTCCGCGTACAATTTCCTCCCGAAAGGGGATCGTGGTTTCAAGGTATGCTGAGTCATGAGCCCCCGGTTCAGGTATCCCCCGGGCGGGTAGTACAACGCTGGTGACCACCAGCAGAAATATAGAAAGGGCAATGTGGTGAATATCTGATCGTCTCATATTGTTTCAACATACGGCACCACGGGCTCACCGTCTACTTTATTCC
>CAZNRF010000049.1:11780-13904 GCA_964575075.1 uncultured Spirochaeta sp.
CGCTTGACTTACCATCAGAATCCGGAACATCTTACTTAAGTTAATAACGTGAATATGTTGACAATTAAGGAGGAGATATATGAGTTACCGACTCGAGACCCTGGCGCTCCATGCCGGACAGGATAAAGACCCCCACAACCCGAGCCGTGGAATGCCGGTACACCGGACCACCGCCTACAACTTTCGTGATGCCCAGCACGCAGCTGATCTCTTTGCCCTGAAAGAGTTAGGATACATCTACACCCGGCTCCAGAACCCAACCCAAAACAGTCTGGAAGAGCGGCTGGCGGCGTTGGACGGTGGCGTCGCCGCCCTGGCGCTCGCATCAGGCACCAGTGCCGTCTATTATTCCGTTATCAATCTGGCCCGTGCCGGGGATGAGATCGTTTCATCGAAGTACCTCTACGGGGGTACCTATACCATGTTTCACGATATCCTTCCGCAGTACGGTATTACCGTCCGATTTGTGGACCCGTTACAGATCGATGAGATTGAGGCGGCGATCTCCCCGAAAACGCGGGCGGTGTACGTAGAGACGATCGGCAACCCCACGCTGGCAGTCCCCGATTTTCGCGCCATTAGTGATTTGGCTCACGCGCATCGGCTGCCGGTCATCGTGGATGCTACCTTCACGACGCCCTATCTATTACGTCCGATCGAGCACGGCATCGATATCGTCGTGCATAGTCTTACCAAGTGGATCGGCGGCCATGGGACCGGTATCGGTGGCGCAGTAGTAGACAGCGGTACCTTCAGCTGGGACGATCCGAAATTTACAAATCTGGTAGAGCCCGACTCCAGTTATCACGGCGTACGCTACGCCTATGATTTGGGTGATCTCTCGCCACTGGCGTACATCCTGCGAATGCGATTGGTTCCATTGCGGAACCTCGGCGCCGCCATCAGTCCTGATAACGCCTGGATGTTTATGCAGGGACTTGAAACGCTGGCGTTGCGCATGGAGCGCCACAGCTCCAACGCTGCAGCCGTGGCGGAGTATCTCTCCAGGCACCCCCAGGTGGAGTGGGTATGGTATCCCGGGCTCGAAGGCAGTCCTGGTCACGAGAACGCCCTCCGATACCTGAAAAATGGGTACGGCGGGATGGTGACGTTCGGAATTCGCGGGGGGCGCGCAGCCGGGGCCTCGTTCATCAACGGACTTGATCTGTTCAGCCATGTGGCGAACGTCGGTGATGCCAAGAGCCTGGCCATTCACCCGGCCAGTACCACTCATAGTCAGATGTCGGAGGAGGAACAGCGGGCGGCTCAGCTGCCGCCGGAGTTGGTCCGTCTCTCCATTGGGCTGGAGCACATCGATGACATCATCGAAGATTTAGACCGGGGCTTCCACGCGGTGGGCTGAGCGTGTGGGGCGTCTGGTACATCTGGTGCGCATGGTGAGCGGGGCTCCGGCAGGGAGCCCCGCCTCACTCAGGAGGCCGGAACGCAGACATATTTGTCGGCGGTGAGCGGGAGTTCGCCGTCGAATCGGTAGGCGCACAACGAGCCGCCTCGGGCTACGCTGTAGTCCACGCAGGCGATCCGGTCCGTAAACGGAGCCGGAACACCGGTTAGCCAGTAATGCCCCACGAAGACCGGTCGTGTATCGTGGTAGCCGGGTAGGTGGGTCAGCTGATCCACCGCAATAGGAATATCAGCCAATTCGTGGTCCGCCGGAGGCATCGCTATCATGCCAAGTGTAATCGATCCATGGGTAGCGCGGAGACGTTCCCGATCGACGCCCCCAAGCCACCAGCGGGTCCGCGTCTTGTAGCGGGGAGCGTCCTCCTTATCCCGGTACCACGCTCCGCGGGGCAGGGGAATCTCTACTCCTTTGAGCAAATGCTCTACGACTTCACTCTCTCGGTATCCGGCGATAGAGCTCTTTCTGAGGAACTCGTGGTTAGCTACAGCGGTCGGTGTCGCACGTATCTCGGTCACCGCCTGCTCATCCCACGCAGCGTGTACAACGCGGAGGGTGTCATGCTCGAGAAAGAGCGGAAGCGTCGTGATCCACTGCAGCAGCTCCCGCAAGATATCAGGATGCCCGGCGAACTGATTCAGGGTTGCCGCGTGTTGCCGGTAGTGAACAGGATCATGGCGGCGTAACCAATCTCCCCGCTC
>CAZNRF010000050.1:0-13872 GCA_964575075.1 uncultured Spirochaeta sp.
GCTACGACATCCGCACCGCCGATGGGTGGGATTCGCTGGTGCAGGAAGTGGATCGCGAGGTGGGACTTGAGAAGCTTGTGGCGCTCCACCTCAACGACTCCACCGGCGAGCTCGGCAGCACCAAGGATCGCCACAAGCCGATCGGCGAGGGTGAGATCGGCATCGCCGGGTTTCGCGCGATCATGGAAGACAGTCGCATGGACGGAAAGCCGATGATCCTGGAAACGCCGGAACCGGAACGCTGGGCGGAGGAGATCGCGACGCTCAAAGAGATGGCCGGGGCGTAGGCCCATCACCATGGCACCGCTCAAGCTCACGCGCCTCGACTACGTTGCCGCCCTGGGAATGTTTACCTATGCCTCGAGCGTGGTCGTCACGCCGATCGTGCTCCTGCGCATCGCCGAAGACCTCGTGTTCGGTCTTGCCGAGGGAGGTGGAATCGAAGCGGTGCGCGCCGGGTTTCTTTTGGCAATTCTGATCGCAAGCGGTTTTGCCGCGGCGCATTTTGGAAAAACCCGCAGCCTCGCCGCCGGCGGAATGATCCTGGCGGCGGGACTCTTCGGCTACGCCGTAGCTCCCACCTACGGGGTTGTTCTGGGATCGGTAGTGCTGGTGGGCCTGGGCGGCGGCATCCTGGAGGCGCTGCTCAATCCGCTGGTCCAAGATGAACACCCGGAAGACTCCGGCCGCTACCTCAATCTGGTGAATGCCTTCTTCTCGGTGGGCGTCGTCACCGCCGTTCTGATCGTCGGAGATCTGCTGACTCGCGGTGTCTCCTGGCGCATACTTGTCGCGGGTCTGGGGGTGGTGGCGCTCACCTCAGGAGTGCTGTTTGTCATCTTCGGCCACGCCCCGGCGAGGTCCGGGGCCGCGGCGGGCCCTGCGGCAGCGAATGGAGCGTCCGGCGGTGTCGATATCGAAACCGCCGACATTCCCGTTTGGAGCCACGCCCGGGAGGTCGTTGCCGATCGAACGTTCTGGTTCCTGGCGGTGGCGATGTTTGCCGGTGGCGGCGCGGAGGCGGCGTTCACCTTCTGGAGTGCCAGTTACGTGCAGTTGGGCTTTGGCGTGCTCGCCCGGGGAGGGGCGTTCGCCACGGCGTCATTTGCCGGTGGCATGGTGGTAGGGCGGCTTACCTCGGGGCACTTCGTGCGGCAGGATCAGCTCCATATCCTCATTATCGGTTCCGCGTTGTTTGGCGTGGTTTCGGGCCTCGCCGCCTGGGCGGTGACCGGTTTTGTCGCGTTTATGGTGGCGGTGTTTGCCGCGGGGCTTTCCATCGCGTGTTTTTGGCCCAGTATCCAATCCTACGCCGCCGCCGAGATGCCCGACGTGGACTCCACCATGCTCTTTATCCTGCTCTCGGTGGGGGGCATACCGGGGTTTGGGTTTTCCTCCTGGATCATGGGGGTCATCGCCGAATCGTACGGTCTGCGCACCAGCCTGCTGGTGATTCCAGCACTCCTCATCCTGCTGGCGGCGATGATGGTGATTTCCCGCCGCTCTCGGGTATGATGGCGCCATGAAACCGGAACTTCGTCCCCTCCTCACCGAGAATGACCTGAAAGAAACGCTCACCGAACTGGCGGATCGCATTCGCGCCGACTACGAGGGCAAAGATCTCCTGCTCATCGGACTGCTCAAAGGCTCCTTCGTGTTCATGGCGGATCTGATGCGGGAGCTCAACATGCCGCTGGAAGTGGACTTTATGTCCGCCACCTCGTATGTGGGGCGCGAGAGCACCGGAGAGCTGGTGATCCTCAAAGGACTCAATGAATCGGTCCATGAACGGCACGTGCTGATCGTGGAGGATATCATCGACACCGGCCTCACCCTGAGCCGTATTCGGGAGCGATTACTCCTGGAAGGCCCCGCCAGCCTGGAGATCTGCACTCTTATCGACAAACCGGCGCGGCGCCAGGCGGAGGTCCCCGTGAAGTACGTGGGCAGGGAGATTCCCGATCTGTTCATTGTGGGATATGGAATCGACTTCGACCAGAAGTACCGCTGGCTGCCCTATATCGGTACGATCGACTAAGGCTGGACGCGCTCCTGAACATCGTTCTTGAAAACGTTTCTATGGGGGCGTATAGTGGAAGGCCAAGGACATACCAATGGAATATCCAGATTTTTCTCTCACAGGCAAGAACGTCGTCATAACCGGAGCAAGTAAAGGGATCGGTCGCGGGCTGGCCCTGGCGCTGGCCCACGCCGGAGCCCGGGTTGCGCTGATCGCCCGCAGTGAAGGCGATCTGCAGGCGGTGGTTTCTGAAGTGGAAGCGGCAGGTGGCATCGCCACCGGCTACGTGGCGGACCTCCGCGACGTCGCCTCGATTCGCACCGTCTTCGACCACATCATTGCGGACTTCGCCACGATCGATGTGCTGGTAAACAACGCCGGCCTCGGTCAGCCGATACCATCGGTGGACATCGATGAGGAATATTGGGACCACATGGTCTCCCTCAACCTCAAAGGCGCCTTTTTCTGCAGTCAGGCGGCGGGTCGGGCGATGCTGGCGGCGGGACACGGTACGATCGTGAATATGAGTTCCCAGGCGAGCATTACCGCCATCCCGGAGGAGTCGGTGTACTGCGCCTCCAAGGGTGGCCTGAACATGCTCACCAAGGCGCTGGCGCTGGAATGGGGACCCAAAGGAATCAACGTAAACGCCGTGGCGCCCACCTTCGTTCGAACTCCCGGCACCGCGGAGCGGCTGGATACCAAGGAGTTCCGCGACAACGTGATCAGTCAGATTCCCCTGGGCCGCGTGGGCTCCCTCACCGATGTGGCGGCGGCGGTGCAGTACTTGGCGTCCCCGGCGGGCTCCATGGTCAACGGGGAAATCCTGGTGGTCGACGGCGGCTGGACCGCACACTGACGGCACGCTGCGCCTGACTCGTGGAGTGGGGTGGCCTCCCGGGCGCGGGGATACTATCTTTGCCCCAGGAAGCGGTACACGGCATGACACGGCAGATTCTCCGACAGAAGCGATTGCGCCTCGCCCAGACGATCCTACTCACCGTCGCGATGGTGGGGCTTGCCGGGCGGGCGGTGGCGGTGGTGTTTGGTGCCGCCGCTGGATGGGCGGCGCTGGTCGCAATCGCGGCGATGGCCCTCCATGCGGCAATCTCTCAGCAGATCGCGCTCCCCGCCGGAACCCGGCGCCTGGATCGGTACTCCGCACCGGAGTTATATCGTGTGCTCCAGAGTCTTATTGAGCGGGCGGGGTTGTCTCGAGTTCCCCCGGTCTACGTATTGCCCTCGCGCAGTGGCGCGGCGATGACCACCGGCGTGGGAGAGCGCTCGATGATTCTTGTCTCCCAGGGGGTGCTGTCGGTGTTGTCGATGCGGGAGCTCGCGGCGGTGTTGGCGCATGAGGTGAGCCACATTCGCAACTACGATCTGCCGCTGTTTGCGGTGGTGGCGGGGATGCAGCGCATCACTCACGCGGTATCCGGAATGCTCATGATGATTGTGTTTTTCGCCTTTCCCTTGTTGGTGGCCAATCAGACGGTCATTGCCCCGACGGTAGTGCTGTATCTGAGCATCGTCCCGTTAATCTCGCTGGTGGCTCAGTTGGCGCTGCTCCGCACTCGCGAGTTCCAGGCCGATATTGGCGCGGTGGAACTGACCGGTGATGCCGCGGCGCTGGCCTCCGCACTCCACCGTCTCGAGGAGATGCAGCGGCCAATGTTTCACATCCGTTCCTACCACCGCGACACCGGACTGTCCCGGCTGCTTCGCACGCATCCCACCACCGAGGAACGTATCCGGCGGCTGGCGGAGGTTGCCACCGGGTGAGCTCCCCTGCGGCGCGGCACCGAGGGAGTTCCCATACCCGCGCGGAGGGTGGCCCCTATCCCCGCAGTTCGTCCAGGTAGCGGGCAAAGTCTACCTCCGTGCCGGTAAGCCCGGCGCGGTACACAAAACCGGAGGCGATGCGCGCCGCCACGATCGCATCGAGGTATGCCGCCGGCACCCGCTCGAGAATCGTATCCAGACCGATGAGTTCCAAAAGGGGCTGGGGGGTGTACTCCGCCACCACCGTCCGGCGCACCGTCGGGTCTGTGAGGTAGGTCGACTGCTGCACCGCATCGGTGATCCGGGTAATCCGGGAGCTCACCTCGTCTGAGATAAGGGTCAGCGGCCGGGGCGCGCGCTCCCGCTCACTCCACAACAATTCGAACTCCGCCGCCGCGTTGGACTCAATTCGTTCAATCACCGCGTGAACATACCGTTGGCGGAATTCGGGCTCGTCTCCGGCGTGAGGACCCGTTTCGAGGACCATCATATGCCGGGCAAACTCATCGTCGGTCATGGCGAGACCCGCGTACACTTCGAGAGAGGAGCTGGTGACGCCGCCTTTGTTGGTGGAGGCATCTTTAAAGAGAAGTACACCGCGCTCCTCGAGGCGCAGCCGCGCCTCCTGGGTGATAAACAGGTTCGCCCCTTCCACGATCGCCCGCACGCGAGGGGTGCCGTCCTCCCGGAGAAGGCTGGTCCAGTTTGCGACGTTAATCGCCGACGGGCGGCCGCCGCAGGGCACGAAGAGGTCGGCGTCTATGTAGGGACTCACGTGGAAACGATTGCGGAACTCTTCACCGTTGGCGTGAACCGTGCCATCGGGAAGCGTGATATCCCGATCATCGACGCCGACGAAGAACCCACCGTCACCAAGCAGCGTTCGGGAGAACTCCGCCACCGGCAAACGGGCATTGGCCAGGCGGGTGAGCTCTTCCCGGTTGAGACCCGCCGGATCGTAGGCCACGCCACTTCCGTCTACCACCGCCACCGTCTTATCCCGGGAGATGAGGATCTCATTGCTTCCGAGGTCACCATCGGGACCGCCGGTCTGGATCTTTCGTACGCCTTCCTCCGGCAACCCGAGCTTTGCCAAGAGCAGCCGGGCATAGGTGTGGACACTGCGCGTGGTCATGCCGTATCGGTCGTGGGGCACGCCGCCGAGGGCCAGCGATTTGCCGGTGGTAAATCCTTTCCAGAACGGATACCCCCGTTCCCGGGAATGAAGCGCCGCCCAGTCCATGAGGTCGGCGGAGCCTTCGTCGGGTCCGAGAAACAGTACCTCCGGCTGCGCGCGGTCCGGGCCGGACTCTTCATCGGGAACGATCAGGTCCAGTACGGCGTCCACGTATCCGCGGAACGCATACTCCGCGTCCGCGACGGTACCGGCGGCTTCCGGATTCATAAGAATGATGCCTTTGCTTCCGCCCTCGGGGATATCCTTGTTCTTGCGTTGCTGCGTGGCGGCGAGATTGTAGTTCTCCTCGAAAATCGTATCCACGTTGCGGCTCCAGGCATCGGCGGTGCGACTGCGCACGATCCGAATACCACCGCGGGCAATGTCACGAAATCGAACATGAAACCCGGTGAATTGCCGACCCACCATAAAAAACACCCCGAAGGGGTCCTCAGGGTAATCCTCGGGGTCGAGAAAGCCGCTGCTGAGGCGAAACGAGAGGGCAGCTTTGTCGTCGCGGAAGAAATTGGTGCGGGAAACCAGTGTATTGAAGGTGAGAAAGAACCCGAGAATCGTTCGGTCTCGGTGATACGGCACCTCCCGATCGAAGATCGCCTCGATCTGTGTCCGTATCCCGTCTGCCGCCGGTGAATGTTCATCCTGTAGCGCACTGAAATGTTGAAACAGGAGCGCCACCACGGCACTGTGGGAGAGAACCGTCTCCGCGATGCGGGAGGTGGAAAAGGTGTTCTTGGTGAAATTGCTCTTGAGGGATGCGAGTATCCCCTTCGCTTCGGGATTGGTAGCCACCGCATCGCGGAGCAAATGATACCCCTCCGCCAGCTCCGATACAAACTGGTGGGCAAACGCGGCGGCGGCGATGGCGTACATCGTTTCTCGCGCGGGGTACCCTTGCACAAAGAACAGGTCACTCACCGCATTGCGGGGGAGCATCGCCGTGGCATTCAGTTCCTGGGCGAGGGTCTGTCGGTGCCCTGGGGCAAGACGTGGGGTGTAGAACGTGAGTACGTACTTCCCGTCGCGAAAGGGTTCGATGTACCGGCGATGCACCGCGACATCCATCGTTGCAAAGAGGCGAGTGAACGCGGAAAGAATGAGTCGGCTCCCCGATCCGTGAATACCCACCATGATTCGCTGCTCGCTGCTATCCTCTTTTTCGCTGATGTGGATGACCGGCGCCATACGATCATTCATCAGTTCCCAGACGGTGCGATAACGAGCCACCGTCTCCGGAAGCGATCGTTCGAGAAAATCGGAGGTGGCGGATGTTTCGAAGCTCTCAGTCTCCGCATCGGCGTAGGTTGGCCGGGTGGCGATATAGAAGCGGAGGGCGGTGCCGTTGGGAAGCGCTCGGGTGCGGTAGCTTTCCAATCGAAAACTGGGGTATCGCTGCTCGATCCGCGTTTCCACCTCGTTTTTTCGCCGCGGCGTATCCTCTACGATGTAGGTAGCCCGGTTACTTTCCTCGCTGATAAGCTGAATCGTGACGCCGTCTCCTCCGTGGCGCGATACGAGCTCCGATGCGCCCAACGCCAGAATCTGACGGGTGATCTCGTCAACCGGGGTGGTGCGAAAATAGTAGTTGTTGATTCCGAGATCGCGAACAAACCACTCGATCTGCTCTCGAACAGTCTCATCGGTAAACACCCCGGTGCTGCGTAACGCGGTCTCGATGTGTTGCAGGTCTGCCGCTGTGAGCGGCGAGGTCCGGGACAGATCAGTGAGCTCATGCATGCCTGCCAGTATACTCCCGCCTGTCGGCGGACGCACGCCGAAAAAACAGCGAATAATGCTGAAAATTTTTGTTGACACCGTTTATAAACCGGTTTACGGTGCTACTAAACCGGTACAGTAAACTGGTTTAGTACTATCAAAAGGAGACCTATTATGAAGAAAATCGTAGCGCTTACGCTGGCGATGCTGATGGTTGCCGGGATGGCTTTTGCCTCCGGTGCGCAAGAAGAGAGCGGAATCACGCTCATGCAGAACAAACCCGAAATAGACGCGATGCTGCAGGAATACGGCGCGGTCTGGGCGGAAGAAAACGGAATTGATGTCACGATCAAGTCTGTTGGTGGTTCCTCAGGAACAACTCTGGGACAGCAGCTTCGAGCGGACTATGCCGCTGGAGAGATGCCGGACATCTTCATCATTGCGGGAATCGAAGACTACCGAGAGTGGGAAAACGTGATCCTGGACCTGTCCGACGAAGAATGGGTTGACGACACGTCCGTGGCGTTCACGGTGGATGGAGACGTCTACGGCTATCCCGTTTCCATCGAGGGCTACGGCATGGCGTACAACGCGGATATCCTCGACGAAGCGGGTATCGACCCCGCCGATCTTACCAACCTCGACGCCTATCGTGACGCATTTGAGACGATCGACGGCATGAAAGACGAGCTGGGACTCGATTCCGTCGTGTCCATGGCCGCCTCCGCCGACATGGGGTGGGTTACGGCGCATCACAATTTCAATGCCCTCCTCTCAAACGGCCTCCCCTACGGTGACACCAGTGTGGTGGAAGAGCTTCAGGCGGGTAACGTCGATCAGGATCGTCTGTCGGAGTATGCGGACTGGGTAGAGCTGCTGTTTGAGTATGCCGACGAAACAGTCCTCACCACCGGTAACTACGATGATCAGGTCGGTGCATTTGCCACCGAGCGCGCGGCGTTCCTGCACCAGGGCAACTGGGTAGAACCCAACATGGATTCCGCCGACGCCGAATTCCCCATGGGATTTGCTCCGCACGGTTCAATGGAGTCTGATACCAACGGGATCTTCGTGTCAGCGCCCTCGTTCTACGTGATCAACTCCGAGTCTGCCAACATCGAGGCGGCGAAGCAGTTCCTCAACGATATGGTGTACACCGAAGCGGGAAAAGACTTCGTGGTGAATGAAGCAGGGATGATTCCCGCCTTCAGTGCGATCGACCAATCCCCCAGCGGTCAGCTTTCCCAGTCCGTTCAGGAATGGAACTCTGCTGGAGACGTGTACTCCTGGAACCAGTACCAGTTCAGCACTGAGTTCCGCGACCAGACGCTGGCTCCCATTTACAACCGGTTTGCCACCGAGCAGATCGACAAGCAGGAGTTCATGCGTCTCATGACTCGCGCGTTTGAGAACAACGCCGAATAACTTCTAACCTTCGGTCCGGGGCCGGCCGCCGTGGTCGGTCCTGGGCCAATCTCACTTTCCCACTACAGGACCTGATATGCACAAGTTCAAGAACAATACCCTGACGTTCTGGATGTTCTTAGCGCCCGTACTGTTTGCCTTTTTTATGGTTGTGATCATTCCGTTTTTCGTGGGTGCGTTCTACTCGCTTACTGATTGGAACGCCACCGCGAGAGCCGGTGCAACCCTCAACTTCGTTGGGTTCCAGAATTTTACCGACAGTTTTCGCGATCCCGCGTTCATCTATGCCTTCGGATTCACCACAATCTATACGATTCTCAACGTGATCGTGATCAATGTGGTAGCGATCACCGTTGCTCTGGCGGTTACCAGTAAATTGAAGCTGCGAAACGCCTATCGCATGGGCTTCTTCATTCCCTATCTCATCGGTGGATTGATCCTGGGGTATCTTTGGCAGTTTATCTTCAACCAGGCTATTCCTTCGATCGGAGAATCCTTGCCGGTGTTTCGGGCGCTCTCCGACCCACGAAACTATATGCTCAGCAGGATACCCACCTCCATGATCGCTCTCGTTATCGTGGGAAGCTGGCAGTACGCCGGGTATATCATGATGATTTACGTGGCGGCGATCGAGGGAGTCCCCCAGGAGTTGTATGAGGCGGCTCGCATAGATGGAGCCGGAAACTGGCAGCAGTTTCGCAATATCACGGTACCGATGATCGCCCAAGCGTTTACGATCACGATGTTTCTTACACTGGTCAATTCATTCAAGCAGTTTGACGTAAACTACTCCCTGACCGCCGGGGGCCCTGCCACTACCTTCATGGACGAGTCGATCTTCGGGACGGAGCTGTTGGCGATGAACATCTACAACACCGCTTTTGTGGGCAATGATCTGGCCGCCGGCCAGGCACGGGCGGTGGTGTTCTTCGTGGTGATCGTGGCGTTCTCGCTGATTCAAGTCAGTTACAACAAACGTAAAGAGATGGAGATGTAATGATGAAGAAGGCACCGCGCTACCTCCTTGAAACCATCGTTCTGGTCGCCTTGGTTATCTATCTCTATCCCTTCGTAATCGTGTTCATAAACTCTGCCAAGGACTCATTCAGCGTAACCCAGTCTCCCATGGCACTACCGGCCAATTGGGGTCAGCTCTTTTTGAACATGGAGACGATTTGGACCAGCTCCAGCATCCGGTACTCGTCCTCGTTCTTCTCATCGGTGGTGATCACCGCCGCTTCCCTGGTGTTCGTAACGTTCTTCCCCTCTCAGGCTGCGTGGGTCTTGGTGCGCACCAAGACCAGAACCTCCCAATGGATCTTTCTTGCCTTCGTGGCGGCGCTGGTAATCCCGTTTCAGATCGTCATGTTTCCGCTGGTATCCTGGTTCCGTACGATCTTCGAGATTACCGGCATTCGGCTCCTCCGCACCTACTTTGGGATGGTCCTGGCGTATCTGGGGTTTGGTCTATCACTCTCAGTCTTTATGTACCACGGCTTCATCAAGAGCATTCCCTACGAGCTGGAAGAGGCGGCGATTATCGACGGCAGTACGATGCCGGGGGTGTTCTATCGGGTGATCCTGCCGTTGCTGACACCGGTGCACGCGACGATCGCCATCCTTCATGGCATGTGGATTTGGAACGACTTTCTCCTGCCGTTGCTTATTCTCGGTAAGGGGAACCGGATTCAGACGTTGCCTCTTGCGGTGGCCAACTTTGCCGGGGCGTACGTGAAGCAGTGGGATCTCATCCTCACCTCCATCCTCATGGCGATGATACCGGTTCTTGTGTTCTTCTTCTTTGCGCAAAAGCGAATCATGAAAGGGATGGTCGCCGGCTCGATAAAATGAGCTCCGGCACCAAGGGTGGACTACGTGGCACGTGTAACAATCAAAGATATCGCCCGTATTTCGGGCTTCTCCAAGACCACCGTCTCGTTTGCGTTCAACGACCCCTCCCGAATCGGACGCAACACCCGGGAGAAGATCCTCAAGATCGCCGAGGAATTGGGGTATATCCCAGACCCGGTGGCTCGTAACCTGAGCTTACGGCACCATGGCACGATCGGCCTTCTCCTACCGGAAGTCATCTCCTTCGCATTCTATAACCCGTACCTCTCGCAGATTGTGCAAGGCATCGGAGCGGTCTGCGAACGAGAGAACCACTCACTCACGCTGATACCCCCGATTCGGGAATCATTGATGGAAGGGGTGCGGCGTGCCGCAGTGGATGGGCTGATTACGATCGGGTTGGAGCCGGGCATGGAAGCGGTGGAGTTTATCCATCGCCGCCACCTGCCGTTTGTGGCGATCGACGGTCGGGTTGGTGGTGAGTTTCCGGTGGTGGGCATCGATGATCGCCGAGCAGCGGCACAGGTTATGCGGCATGTGCTGAGTCTCGGACACCGCCGGATCGCCGTGGTGGCCTTCGGCTCCGAGCCAAAACTCAGCACCGGGTCCCATGTGAAGACACAGCGATTGGCCGGCTACAAGGATGCCTTGGATGAGATCGATCTCACCCTCAAGGACCACGTGATGTATAGCTACGCCGAATCCTCCCACAACGGAGGATCCAAGGCGGCACTCGAGCTTCTTGATGACGGGCATCCGCCCACGGCGATTATCGCTATGAGCGATATCCTTGCCCTTGGAATCTTGGAGGCAGTTTCTGACGCAGGGCTCCGGGTCCCGGAAGATATCTCCCTCGTCGGATTTGACGATATCCCTGAAGCCCGGTTGGTGCGGCCGCAACTCACCACGGTTTCCCAACCGGGGTACGATAAAGGCCGCCACGCCGCTGATACGCTGATGCAGCTTATTGCCAATGAGCAGACCTCACGTCACATAATCCTACCCACCGAGTTGGTGATCCGGGATTCTACGAGCCCCGCCCTCGATCACCCGTGATGCCATTGGATCGGTGGTATTGATTTGCTCGAGGATCATGATACCATCAGCAGTTAGATGAAGTTTACTCTGGCGAGGTCCTCCTTTTTTCCATTAAAGCTCATGGTGTTGCTGATGGCCGGATGTGTCGGCGCCGTCGAGGGGCAAGATCTTCCGCCCGGCGTAGAAAATGAGGATTTACACGGTCCGATTGATCAGGTCATCACGGAAGAGACCGTTGAGCAGGGAAGTGCCGCGAGCTCAGAGGGACAGCGAGACCGCAGGGAGATTCTGCGTTTCTCCGATGGCGCGGTGGTCCAGCGAGTCCGTGTATTCGGCGAGGACGATGTCCATTCCTACAGCGAGTTTACCTATGATGATGAAGGTCAGGTAGTGGAGTGGACGGGCTACGATGATGATGATCGGCGTTTGTGGCGGTACGAGTATGAGTATGATGCCGGCGGCCGAATCGCGCAGGAAACCGTCTTCGATGCGTTTGGGCGAGTGGAAGAGACTACCATGTATCAGTACGAAGGCGGCCGCCTGGAGGAAGAAGTTTCGTATGTCGATTCCCGCGTGGAGTGGCGCAAAACCTACACCTACGCGGATTCCGGTACGTTTCGCGAATGGAGTCTTTTCGATGTAGAGGGGGTTCGGTTCAAGCGAGTAGAAGAACAGCTGAACGATGCGCGGCAGGTGGTAGCGGAGATTCATTTCGATCAGTTTGGTGGGGTGTATGAGTCTGTCCGGCGGCGTTTTGACGACGATGGCCGTCTCCTGCGTCTGGAGATACAGGACGGTTCCGGTGAGCTCGTTCGGCTAGAGGAACACCGCTATAGCCCTGGGGGGCTCCTCTCATGGTCCCGGACGACGTTAACAGACTCAGCAGAACCTACCGCCGAAATTACCCGTTACTATCGTGATGATCGAGGGAACTGGACGCGGCGGGTAACGACGGTACTGGTGGGGCCGGTTGGAGAGCAACGGATCGCCCGGCGCAAGGTTGCGGTGCGAGAGATTACATACACGGACGGTGTCGTTACGCCATGAGATCCATTTTTGGGCGCTCCTTCTGGGGGCTGGCCTTTTCACACTTCGTGGTTGTTCTCATTCTCAGTGGGTCCTTCGTATTTGCGGTGCAGCGCTCAATCGATAATTGGAACGTCAGCCGCGCCCAGCGTCTTCAGAACCTCCTTTCGCCGGTGATCGTACGGACGTACCGAGCCCAGGGGCTTCTGCAAGAGGCTGCGATTCACCAGGCAATTCGGCCCTTTCTCAGTACCAACATGTTTGTGTACGTAACCAATCGCAATGAAGAACCGGTCTATTTTTATTCCGGCGGTTCTCAGGTCTCGATTCACAACGACGAGGAGCTATCTGAGCGCATTGGGGAAGTAGAGGCGTATCGCGCAACGCCGATCAGTATTCTCGAGGGGAACGACGTTATCGGGCACCTTTACACGGACACCTTTGGCTTTCGCTACGATATCGCGAATCAACGCATGCTCCGGACGCTCTTTCTCTTCCTCGGGGTGGGGCTCGCCGTGTCGGCGTTTTTCGCCGTAGGCATCGCCTATGTGGTATCCCGATCGCTTTCCCGGGAGGCCTTCGAGGTGTCCCAACGAATCGGACTTCTTGCCCAGGGGCACCGAGATATCGTGTTTTCCAACCGGAGTGCAGCCGAACTTGCCTCTATCGAACAATCCGCTGAAATCCTTCAGCGCCGTTTGCTTACCGAAGAACGTATCCGCCGCCGATGGATGGAAGACATCGCCCACGATCTGAGAACTCCCATAGCCGGAATTAAGGCGCAATTGGAGGGGATCACTGAAGGGTACATCGAGCTCTCTCCTGCAAAATTGGAGCAGATTCGCGTTGAATTTGGACATATCGAGCAGCTTGTCAACAACCTGCGTGAGCTCACCCGCATGGAATCGCCGGAATCCTCCCTGAGCATCGTGGAGGTAGATGCTCAGCTATTCTTGAAGAATCTGGTGAATCGCTATCGGCTCCGCGCAGATGCCGCCAACATTCGTCTCGAAGCAACCACGACGATTGATTCGTTCTGGGGCGACGAAGCACTGCTCGAACGGGCGGTATCTAACGGGCTCGATAATGCACTCCGACATGTGACTGATCGCGGCGAGGTTGCACTCCTGATTTCTGAGTATGAGCAGATGGTGGAGATCCAGGTCCGAAACACCGGCACGATCGACCCGACCGCGGCAGAGCACTTCTTTGAGCGATTTTACCGAGGGCCGGGAACCGAGAATCGTCGCGGCTCGGGCTTGGGTCTGTCTATCGTTCAGGCGGTTGCCAAACGTCACGCCGGGGAGGCGTTTATCCACCAACGCAACGAAGATACGGTGCTGGTTATACGGATACCGCGGAAGCCTCGCATCGATCAGGTGGTGGTGTCTGAAGAGAATCTGTAACCATATCCCCGGACTGTCTCGATCCATTCCGGACGGCCGAGGTGCGCGCGAATTGATGCGATGTGGGTATCCACGGTACGCTCCGACCCACCGGCCCGATACCCGAGGCAGTCACCCAGAATCTGTTCACGTGAAACCGCCCGATCTTCTCGCTGAGCAAGATACAGAAGTATCGTCCACTCAGCGTTCGTGAGTTCGAGCTCGGTTTCGTTGAGTGTAGCTCGACGCCGATCGACATCCAAATCAAGGGTGTCGCTCCCCCGCGTCCAGGATCCTCCGGATTCTTCTACGCTGGTTTCTCGCTGATCCCGTTTGATCACTGCCATCGTGCGAAGGTACAGTTCTTTCGTAGAGAAGGGTTTTACCACGTAATCGTCGCCGCCGATCTCAAAGCCCATCACTCGATCGGATTC